>JBDTQC010000049.1:0-12451 GCA_039932405.1 Ideonella sp. | reverse complement strand
GGTGCCGAAGGCAACCACCGAGATCTGCCCGATGAAGACTGGCCAGGCCAATGGTGCGATCTGGCGCGCGCTGTCGCGCCAGCTCGGCAGCGGGGCCATAGCCCGTGCAGTCGACGCCGCGTCGGCGGCCCGCCCGGCGCCATCTGCCGGTTGCAGGTTCACGGTGTCTTGCCCGTTTCGGTGAAGACGCTCGGGTCGGGGTGATCGATGCCGCTGGCGTTGCGGGCCCGCTCGGCGTAGCGATTGAAACGCCAGGCCGTCCCTTCGCGGGTGATCCGCCGCCAGGTCGAGCGTTTCTCGGACGGACTCATCGACGGCCAGCGCTGGACTTCATCGAAATAGCGACCGCAACCCTTGCAGATGTCGTCGCCCTGGCTGGTCGAGCAGATCGCGATGCAAGGCGCGTCCGGCGTCGATGCATACCAGACCAGCCAGGCGTCCAGCGCGCGCGGCGGCATCGTCTGATCGTCGCATTCAGGTTCGCGGTGATACACCATCAGCGCATAGACCTCGGCCAGGCTGCGTACCTCGGCGCATGCGGTGATGCCGTCGGGCGAGGGATTTCGCGCGCGCCACCAGTTGATGGCCGCTTCGATATCGGTGATGTGGATCGCTGCCATCAATGCGGTCGGCGAGCTCAGCTCTCCTGCGCTGCAACCAGCGCCGACAAAGCGGCCTGCAGCACGGCGCGATCACTGCCGGGCGCCGCCTGAACCGGCGCCGCTTCGAGCGCAGCCATGCCTTCGGTCTTCAAGCGCTTGACCCACGCGCCCGCTTCGCGCCCGTCGGCAAGACCATCGCTTTGCAGCAGCAGGTCGCCGTCTGCGGCCAGCAGCTTGAAATAGAAGCGGCCGTCATTTTCACGGTACTGCTTGAAAGTGGGCAGGGCTTGCGGCTTGGCCTGGGCGGCCTGATCGACCGCTGGAAGGGCCGCTCGCATCGGCCGCAGGCCGACGGCGCGGCGCAGGCTCTCGAGAAACGGCCTGGCAACGGCGCGCGCCTTGCCGGCACCGGCTTGCAGCACTTCCTCGATCTGCTCGGGGTGAGCCATCAGCGCCGCGTAGTGGTCGCGCAGCGGGCCGATCTGGGTTTCGATCACCTCGACCAGTTGCTCCTTGGCTGCGCCCCAGCCGAGACCGCTGCGCAACTCGGCACGAAATTGCTGGCGCTGCGGCGCGCTGGCGAACGCATCGTAGATGGCGACCAGCGCGGTGCCGTCGGGATCCTTGGCAACACCTGGCGCACGCGAGTCGGTGACGATCCGCGCCACCGCTTCCTTCAGCGCACGCGCGCCGCCTTCGAACAGCGGGATGATGTTGTCGTAGCTCTTCGACATCTTGCGGCCGTCCAGGCCCGGCAACAGCGCGACTGCCTCCTCGATGTCGGCTTGCGGCAAGACGAACAGATCGTGGCCCTGGCCGAACAGGTGATTGAAGCGTTGCGCCACGTCGCGCGCCATTTCGATGTGCTGGGCCTGGTCGCGACCGACCGGCACCCGGTGCGCATTGAACAGCAGGATGTCGGCGGCCATCAGGATCGGGTAGCTGAACAGGCCCATCGTGATGCCGGCGTCGGCATCCTCGCCCGCCTCCAGATTGGCGTCGAGCGCGGCCTTGTACGCGTGCGCGCGGTTCATCTGCCCCTTCGCGGTGACACAGGTCAGCAGCCAGGTGAGCTCGGGCGTTTCGGGGATGTCGCTCTGTCGATAGAAGCACACGCGTTGCGAATCCAGGCCAGCGGCCAGCCAGGTTGCGGCGATCTCCAACCGCGAGCGCTCGATGCGCTGCGGGTCGTCGCACTTGATCAATGCGTGGTAATCGGCGAGGAAAAAGAAGCTCTGAACGTCCGCTTCGCGGCTGGCGGCAATCGCCGGGCGAATGGCACCGACATAGTTGCCGAGGTGGGGCGTACCGGAGGTGGTGATGCCGGTCAGGACGCGTTGTTTCATGGCGGAGGGCTTGGTATGGGGAAGGAGCGTGGGCGGCGGCAGGGATGCCGAGACATCGACCAACAGCGGTGGCAGCAGCGCGCCTGGGCAAAGCCTGACGATTTTAGGTCGATGCCGGCGCGCCAGCGACAATCCGGGTCACGTACAGGGCGCGACGGCCCTAAACTGCGCGCCGATGAAACGAATCGTGATCCTGATCTCGGGCCGGGGCTCGAACATGCTGGCAGTCGCCGAGGCATGCGTCGGCGAGGCTTGGCCGGCCCGGCTCAGCGCCGTCATCAGCAACCGCCCAGACGCTGCGGGGCTGAGCGCCGCTTCGGCGCGCGGGCTGCACACGGCCGTCGTTGACCATCGCAACTATCCCGACCGCGAAGCGTTCGATGCCGCCTTGCTGAGCGAAATCGAGCGCCATGCGCCGGATCTGGTGGTGCTGGCCGGCTTCATGCGCATCCTGACTCCGCCATTCGTCGAGCGCTTTGCCGGGCGCCTCGTCAATGTGCATCCGTCGCTGCTGCCGTCATTCACCGGGCTGCACACGCACCGTCGAGCCTTGGAGGCGGGATGCAAGCTGGCTGGCGCGACGGTCCATTTCGTGACGCCCGATCTGGATGTCGGTCCGATCATCGCGCAGGCCATGGTTCCGGTGCTGCCGGACGACGACGAGTCGAGCCTGGCCGAACGGGTGCTGCAGCGCGAACATCGGATGCTGCCGCAGGTGATTCGCTGGTTAGTCGAGGACCAATTGACAATCGACGGCGGCATCGTCAGACACCGCGAAGGCAAGTCCCAGTTGTTCTGATCCGAGGCGCGCACCCCTGACAACGTGGGTGAGCAGGACCGGCGGGGATAATCGAGGCGATGCACCCGAACGCCTTGCTCGAACTGACAACCGAACTGATCCATCAGGTGACCCAGTTCACCGCGCCGGCCGACAAGGTCGTCTCGAACTTTTTTCGCCAGCACCGCGATCTGGGCACCCGCGAGCGCCACACGCTGGCCGAAACGACCTATGCGGTGCTGCGCAAACGGCTGCTTTTCCAGCATCTTGCGCAATCCGGCAAAGGCGAGATGGAGCGGCGACTGGCCTTGTTGGGCTGGCAAGGCAACGATGCCTTTCTGCGCGCCGCGCTGAGCGAGCCCGAGCAGCAATGGCTCGGCAAGATTGCCCAGATCGATCCGGCCAGCCTGCCTGAAAAGCTGCGTCACAACCTGCCGGAATGGCTGGCTGAGGCCTTGCGCGAGCAGATCGGCGACGAGTTCTGGCCGCTGGTCGACAGCCTGAACCAGGGCGCGGCACTTGACCTGCGGGTCAATGCGCTGAAGAGCAAGCGCGAGGATGCGCAGGCGGTTCTGGCTGCCGCGGGCATCGAGGCCAGGCCGACGCCACATTCACCATGGGGATTGCGCATCGACGGCAAACCGGCGCTCTCCAAGTTGCCGTTGTTCGTCGACGGCTCCATCGAGGTGCAGGACGAAGGCAGCCAGTTGCTGGCCTTGATGACCGACGCGAGGCGTGGTGAGATGGTGGTCGATTTTTGCGCCGGCGCGGGCGGCAAGACCCTGGCGCTCGGCGCTGCGATGCGCAATACCGGACGCCTGTACGCCTTCGATACCTCGGGCCATCGGCTCGCCGCGATGAAGCCGCGGCTGGCACGCAGCGGGCTGTCGAATGTTCATCCGGTGCAGATCGCCCATGAGCGCGATGACCGCATCAAGCGGCTGGCCGGCAAGATCGACCGCGTGCTGGTAGACGCCCCCTGTTCGGGCTTGGGCACCTTGCGCCGCAACCCGGATCTGAAATGGCGCCAGTCGCCGCAGACGGTGGCCGAGATGGCGATCAAGCAGGCGGCCATCCTGGCCAGCGCCGCGCGGCTGCTGAAGCCTGGTGGCCGGTTGGTCTACGCCACCTGCAGCTTGCTGAACGAAGAAAACGAGGCCATCGCGGCCGGCTTCGAGGCCCAACTGCGCGAAACCAGATCAGCGACGTTCACTGCGTTGCCGGCCGAGGATGTGCTGAGCCGTGCCCATGTGCTAGATGCTGCGGCGCTGGTGCGTGGACCCTACCTGCGTCTGTGGCCACATCGGCATGGCACGGACGGCTTTTTCGCGGCGGTCTGGCAGCGCGATTGACCTGCCGTCCGCCTCGCCAAGCCGGACGCAACTCGCCCGCCCGGTGAAGTTTTGTTGCGGCGCAGCAATTTTCTCCCAAAAGCCCCGCTTTTCGAAGGTTTTCGCCTAGACCAGCGCTTACAATGCGGGGTTGGCCGAGACTTGGTCAGCCCTGAGTCCAATTTGAAAGCAACTTGATGACGACTGTGATGATGCTGTGGGATGCCTTGGTCAACTGGCTGGCCAACGGTTTGCTCGGCGCCAGCTGGTGGGAGACGCTGCTTGCAGCAGCCGTGATGACCCACATCACCATTGCAGCCGTCACCATTTTCCTTCACCGCGCTCAGGCTCATCGGGCGCTCGAACTGCATGCGATTCCGTCGCATTTCTTCCGCCTCTGGCTTTGGCTGACCACCGGCATGGTGACCAAGGAATGGGTCGCCATTCACCGCAAGCACCATGCCAAGTGTGAAACCGACGAAGATCCGCACAGCCCGGTGGCCAAGGGCATCAAGACTGTTCTGTTGACCGGTAGCGAACTGTATCGGTCCGAAGCCAAAAACCAGGAAACGCTGGCCAAATACGGCCACAACACGCCGGACGACTGGATCGAGCGCAATCTCTACACCCGCTACAGCTGGCAAGGCGTCGGCGTGATGCTGCTGATCGACATCTCGCTGTTCGGCGCGATTGGTCTGACCGTCTGGGCAGTCCAGATGTTGTGGATTCCGATCACCGCCGCCGGCATCATCAATGGCATCGGCCACTGGTGGGGCTATCGCAACTTCGAGGCAGCCGACGCGTCGACCAATATCTCGCCGTGGGGAATCATCATCGGTGGCGAAGAGTTGCACAACAATCACCACACCTACCCGACTTCGGCCAAGTTGTCCGTCAAGCCGCATGAGTTCGACATCGGTTGGGCCTATATCCGTGGCCTCGAGATGCTAGGCTTGGCAAAGGTTCGCAAGACGCCGCCAACCTTGCGCCTCGGCGCGGTCAAACCGGTTGCCGACGGGCAAACGCTGGACGCAATCATCGCCAATCGCTACGAAGTGATGGCGCGTTATGCGGGCAACCTGCGCCGCGCTTGCCGCACCGAAATCGCGAAGCTGAAGGCCGAAGGCACGGCAGCAAGCCACGCCAAGCTGTCGAACCTGCAGTTGGCCAAACGCTGGCTTCACCGCGACGAAGACAAGATTCCGCACGCCGCGCGTGCTCATGTGGCGGCCGCTGTCGAACACAACCCGCGTCTGGCCATTCTGGTTTCGATGCGCGAGGAGTTGCGTTCACTGTGGACCCGCACCAATGTGTCGGCCGAGCAACTGGTGCTCGATCTGCAAGCCTGGTGCAAGCGCGCCGAAGACAGTGGCATCGCTGCGCTGCAGGAATTTGCGCTGAAACTGCGTTCGGCCCAGCACGCCTGAGCTGAAAGCGCTCTTGCGGCTGCGAGGCCGCGCAACGAGCCTCTGAACAAGCGGAAGTGCCCGTCGGGCAGTTCCGCTTTTTTTCGTCTGCCAGAATCGACACCGGCGCGGAGCCGTATTTCGCGCAAGGAATCTCGATGGCTGTCGACTCACCGCATCCGCACCTGGCCCATTGGCCCAGACGACTGCCACGGGAACTGGTGGTCCCGCAGACCAGCCTGTGGTTCAACCTAGAAGTCTCGGCGCGTCGTTATCCGGACAAGCCGCTGTATATCTTCTTTGGCCGCCGCATCAGCTTCGCACAGGTATTCGATCAGGCCGAACGCCTGGCAGGCTGGCTGCAGGCGAAAGGCGTTTCGAAGGGCGATCGGGTCGGGCTCTACATGCAGAACTGCCCGCAATATGCGATTGCGTATTACGCGATTCTGCGTGCCGACGCCGTAGTGGTGCCGATCAATCCGATGAATCGGGCCGATGAACTGGGTCACTACATCACCGATCCGCAATGTCGCCTGATGATTTGCAGTGCCGATCTGGTCGGCTTCGTCGCAGCGGCAAATGACGAGCTGCCGGTCGGTCAGCGTTTGCAGCAGTTGCTGGTGAGCCGCTATTGCGATGCGATGGACGAACCCTCGCAGATCGATCCTCAGGATGCCCCGAGCGCTGCGATCGAGCAATGGTTGCGTGCCGATCCACCATGGCCCGCGACCCCGGGCATGACGCTGACACGCTGGGCGCAAGCGCTCGACGCTGGCCACGTTCCCGGGCCGCACTGCGCTCAGCCGGACGACCTTGCGGTACTGCCGTACACATCGGGCACCACCGGCTTGCCAAAGGGCTGCATGCACAGCCATCGGACGTTGATGCCGAATGTGGTGGGTGCCGCGCTATGGAGTTTTTACAGCGCCGAGTCTGTGAGCCTCGGAGTGGTGCCGATGTTCCACATCACCGGCATGATGTACGGACTGCATGCGCCGATCATGAATGGCAGCACGGTCGTGCTGATGCCGCGCTGGGATCGGGAGCTGGCGGGTCGTCTGATTTCCCGTTACCGGGTCAGCCATTTCACCTGCATCCCGACGATGATCATCGATCTGTTCGGCAGCCCGAACTACGCTTCGTTCGATCTGAGCAGCCTGCGCTATTTGAGCGGGGGTGGAGCGGCCATGCCGAAGGCAGTTGCCGAGCGTCTGCATAACGAATTCGGAATCACCTTTGCCGAAGGTTATGGCTTGACCGAAACGGCAGCGCCATCACATGCCAATCCTCCCGAACGAGCCAAGCTTCAATGTCTGGGCATGCCGCTGTTCGGGGTCGACTCGCGCATCGTCGATCCGGTGACCCTCGAAGAATTGCCGATCGGTGGAATCGGTGAGATCGTCACTCGAGGCCCGATGGTCTTCAAAGGCTACTGGCAAAACCCCGGAGCCACTGAGGCTGCATTCATCGAGCTTGACGGTGAACGATTCTTTCGCACGGGGGACCTTGGCCGAATGGACGATGAAGGCTATTTCTTCATCACCGATCGGCTCAAACGCATGATCAACGCCAGCGGCTACAAGGTATGGCCAGCTGAGGTGGAAATGCTGCTGTACAAGAATCCCGCGGTGCAGGAGGCCTGCATCATCGCCGCGAAAGATGCGTATCGCGGTGAGACCGTCAAGGCCGTGGTTGTCTTGCGAGCTGATGCAATCGGGCGGACCAGTGCCGCCGACATCATCGCCTGGTCTCGCGAGCACATGGCGGCATACAAAGTGCCTACGCAGGTGTCTTTTGTGGAGGCCCTGCCTAAATCAGGCTCGGGCAAAGTGATGTGGCGCCTGTTGCAGGACAGCGAAGACGAAGCCGGCACGAGTGGCCAGCCTCGCTTGCCCTGATCACATACCACCAATGTAGTTGCTGTCGGACGACATGTGGTTGAAGCGTTCACTCTCGGAAGCCATCATGGCCTCGCGCTGAACGTTGGCACGGCTGACGCTACTGGCCGACGGTGCCGAGAAACGCGGATAGGCCTCGTCGTTGCGAATCTCACCGTTCTGTGAGGCGAGACGCGCTTCGGCTTGAACTTGTGCGCGGCTGACAGTCGATGGCGATGTCACTTGCGACCTGAAAGCAGTGCCTTCTGTCGGGTACGCCTCGTTTGCGAAGCTGCCCGATGCCGTCATAAGGGCGAGGCTGGCAACGGCGAAATGAATTTTTTTCATCATGATCTCCAATCTGACGGTGAAGGAAGGCTGCCGTCAATCTGTTGAAGATCGTTGGCAGCGCGTGCCGACCGCTTTTTGAAGATTCAGTCGACACATCATCTTTTACGGACGATGTGCCCAACCAGATGCACCGATCAGTAAATTTTTGTACTGATCAGTAGCAATTTAATTGCGAATCGCAATTTCGTTGCGCACGCTCTTGACGCCGTTGACACCTTGGGCAATTTTCTGCGCCATTACTTTTTCTTCGGCATTCTTCGAGAAGCCCGACAACATCACGGTGCCATTCAGTGTCTCGACGCTGATCGCTGCGGCATCGACCTGCTTGTTCTCGATCATCCGGGCCTTGACCTGGGTTGTGATCGTCGAGTCGTCGATGTACGAGCCGACGGTCGACTGGCCGCGCGTGACTGCGCATCCCGGGAGAGCCAGCAATGCGGTTGCGGAAGCGAGGGCGATGAGCGTGGATTTGATCAGCATGGTGGAGCTTTCTTTTATGAGTAAATGAAGGAACGGTGTGGAACTAGAGCAGGGAGGTTCTGGGAGCGGTAGCGAGGGCCGGATCAGCGGTCAAGCAGATCGAGCATCTCGTCGGCGTGTTCCTCTTCGTCAGCCAGGATGTCTTCAAGCATGCGACGAGTCGTCGGATCCTTGTCGCCGAGCAAACTGATCATCTGCCGATAGGCCTCCACCGCGACCCGCTCGGCTACCAGGTTGGCTCGAACCATCGACTTCAATTCGGCGGATTCATCGTATTCCGCATGGCTGCGTCGTTCGAGCCCGCTGGGGGCAAAGTCAGGGCTTCCACCCAGTTGAACGATGCGTTCGGCAATTCGGTCGGCGTGCCCAGCTTCTTCATTGGCGTGGACCATGAACTCGTCGGCAATGGCCGGCGCCGACAGGCCCTTGGCGGTGAAATGATGTCGCTTGTAGCGCAGTACACAAACCAACTCGGTTGCCAAGGCATCGTTCAACAGATTGACGATGTCGTCACGCCATGGGCCATAGCTTGGCGTAACAACGCCATCGTCGAGGTGGGACTTGGCGGCGGTCAGTGCGGCTTCATCGAGTTTCATACGGCTCGGCGCCTTCGCAGATGAATCAGACATTTGAGTACTACTCCTTAGCGTGAATTGCGGACGGCCGAGCCCACGGAAGGCTCGGCCTGCGCAATAGAGAGATGTGAATCAGAGCGCTCAGAGCCGATCAACGCTCACGTCGCGAGAACGACAGCAACAGCCCGAATAGAGCGCCAACTGCGGCGGCGAGAAGAACCGATTTGAATGGTTCGTCGCGAATGTAGCCAACGGCCTGTTCCGACCGGTGCTGAGCCTGCTCACGCAGTTGCTGTGACTTCTGGCGAGCGGTTTCGGCACTGCGTCGGGCCAATGACTCGGCGCTGCTGCCCAGCCGCTCCAGTGCCGGGACCGTTGCGCCACGTGCGGTTTCGACCGCGCTCGAAAGGTGATCGAAAGTGTCGTTCGCAATGCGGGTGGTGCGCGCTGCGGTGTTCTGCGCGACGTCGGCAACGGTATCAGCAACCCGTTCTGCCACATGACCATTGCCGTTGGGGTTCAGATTGGTGGTTTGGGTGGGGGACGTATTCATGGAATCCTCTTCAAGGTTGGAAATTGGAATGAGCCAAAGATCGGCGCGGGAACATCTAGCGCCCGCGGGTCAACAAGCCATACAGGAAGCTGGCCACCGCGAGAACCGCGAACACCACGAACAGGATCTGGGCGATACCAGCGGCGCTGGCCGCGATGCCACCGAAACCGAACAACGCGGCGATGATGGCGATCACGAAAAAGACGACGGCGTAGTGCAACATGCTGGTCTCCTAAACTGCGTGGTTCTGGTTGCGATGAAAGTCAGGTTACGCACTGGACACGTGATCGGCCATGAGAGGGCGGGCCGTTGGTCTGTCGGCGCCGCATCGATATGGCTGTAGGAAAATGCTGACACGCGAGCCGCAGGCCGGCAGAAGAGATTTCGCGCGCCGCCGCGTTGTCGTTTGGATCAGGCGGGCGGGTCCGGTAGTGGCGGGCTGGGCAGCGTGGCGCTGACGAGTGTTCCGTGCCCGGGTGCCGACTCGAGCTTCATGCGCCCACCTTCGGCTTCGACTCGGAAGCGCATGCCCAGCAGGCCGTGCGACGCCGGGTGTCGTTGCGTATTCGTATCGAACCCCACACCGTTGTCCTGGACCTCGATGACACCACCGTCTCCAGTGGCCAGCAACTGGATCTTCACTTCACTGGCCTTGGCGTATTTCGCAATATTGGTGCAGGCTTCCTGAACCAGCCTGAAGACCGTCAGCTCTGCTGATGGCGCAAGCCTGATTTTCTCGAGGTGCGTCTCGACCTTGATTTCCGACGCCTCGGCAAACTCGCGCGCCTGGATCTCGAGCGCTGCAATCAGTCCCAGGTTCGACAGCGATGACGGACGCAGATCCTCGATGATTCGACGCTTCATGGCGATCCCGCTGTTCAACGTTTCGTTCAGATGCGCCATGCGCGCAGCAGCCTCCGGCGAAATATCGGGAATCCTCGATTTCAAACGCGCAACGTCGAGTTTGGCGGCTGTCAACAGTGCACCGAGCTCGTCGTGCAGATCGCGCGCCAGCCGAGCGCGTTCGTCCTCGCGAGCGGTTTGCAGATGGCGGGCCAGCTCGGTCAGTTGCTCGGTTCGCTCGACGGCGAGCGCCTCCAGTTGGTCGCGTTCCTGTTGCAGCGAGCGGCGTTGATCGATGCGCAGTGCTTCGATCGCGGCGCGCTGGCGCAGATACAGCATCAAGGCCAGCATGCTCAGCGCCGTCATCGTCCCGACGCCAATCCTCCCCAGCAGCAGGGTGGAGTTGATTTCGCTGCGTTCGGTGACGATCTTGCTGGCCTCGCGCTCGGTCAGTTTGCGCGAGAGGCGACGGATCGAATCCATCTGCTCGCGGCCGATATCGGTCAGCAGCAACTGCAGCGCGCCTTCGGTCTTGCCCTCCTTGACCATGGTCAAGGAAGCCTGCATTTCGGAAACCTTGCGGTTGATCGCGGTCTGCAGTTCCTCGAAAAGCGCGGCGTTGGTCGGGTCCTTTTCGTAATAGATATGAAGGGGCTCTAGCAGTTGCCGCAACTCCTTGATCGAATCGCTGTACGGCTGCAGATATTCTTCCCGACCGGTCAGCATGTAGCCGCGCTGGCCGGTTTCTGCATCGACCATCAGGCGCAGCAACTCCAGATTGCGGATGCGCACAAAACCCATGTCTTCCAATTGGGTGAGCGACGTCACTGCACTGCGATAGGACACCTCGCTGATCACCAGCAGCATGACGGCGATGATCGCCACCAGCGGAAACGTGAACGGGCTGTCACGCAGCAACAGCAGCCATTTCGTGCCGCCGGCAAGCGGCTTTTTCGGCGGCGAAACTGCAGTCGAATCAGAACTTGGTGTTTGAGCCTGCATCCGCACTTGCTCCGGCATCGCGATCAAGCGCATGGTCCACGCAGTAGGTCACCAACGAATCAATCTCGTTGGATTTGTCGAACACACGGTCGGCGCCCAGTTCAAGGCACTTCTTGCGCATATCGGCGGTGGCATAGTTGCTCAACACGACGACTTTGGCCTTGGCTTCGCGCAGGTGGGGCGATGCCAGCACCCCCATTCCTGAACCGCTCTTCAGGAACAGGTCTACGATCACCAGATCGCATTGCTCAGGATGGTTCATCAGCCAGAGAATTGCAGTGGACTCGTCCTCGGCTGTTCCGACGACTTCGACGGGCGCAAGTTCTTCGAGTGTTGCAACCAGATTTTCCCGTATGACCGGGCTATCTTCAACGATGTAAGTCTTGAGGTTAGCCATCACTCAGCCGGTTGAACTGCTTCGCCTGCATGGGTCTGGCGCGGTCGATTGTCTAGTGTCGGTCGCGGCTGCGTGGCCATCTGTCGGTCTGACGCCGACCGGCATGTAGGCATCTTCCTACAGCAATCCTGATGGCGTTGCATGCGTTCAAGGTTTGACGCGGCGAACCTGCACCTGAACGTTCATTCCGCAATAGGCGTCAGCCTCGCCGAACCAGCTGCCGGAAACCGGCGCTGCCTGTCCGGGATCGCGGGCCACGGCGACCCGGATCAACTGGGTGCCGCCCAGCAGGTTGTTGGTAGGATCGAAGGGCACCCAGCCCGCACCCGGCAAGTAGGCCTGCATCCAGGCATGGGTGGCGCCGGCGCCCACCGTCGGGATCGGCGCATCACCAGGGGCGATCACCGGGGCGTCCGAGGCAACCCATGAACGGGCGCGGGCTGCGATGTCGGTAACCTCGTCATCGTCGTCGTCCGGATCAAGTGCCGGGTCGTAGAGATAGCCCGAAACAAAGCGGGTTGCGATTCCCAGATGCCGCGCGGCCTCCATCATCAGCAGCGCGAAATCCCGACAACTGCCGCTACCGGCTTCCAGCGTTTCGAGCGGCGTCTGGGTGCCTTCCTCGTCGCGCGATGCATAGCGGAAATGTTCCCGGATGGTGCGGTTCATCTGCAGCAGGACCTGCCGGGTATGGGTGGGGCCCGTGTCGTTGAGAAACTGCCGCGACCAGCTGGTCAGCTCGCCATCGGGATCGTCGTAATGTGGCCGCAGGTAGGGCGCCAGGTCGAAACGATCGGCCAGTGAATAGGCAAACGGGTAGATCTCGGCGGCGGGCGCCAACGGCAATTCGAGGTTGTTGGTGTGGGCGTGCTCTATCGAGAACGAACAGGTGATGCTCAGCTCGCTGGCA
>JBDTQC010000048.1:0-12456 GCA_039932405.1 Ideonella sp. | reverse complement strand
TTGTTCACGTTCCTGTTCGTGCTGGCGCTGGTGATTCATTTCATCCTGCTCAGCACCGACCGATTCAACTGGCTGGAAGGTCCGCACAAGACCGCGATAGCCGGGCAGATGTCACCGATGCCGGCTACGGCCACCGCACCGGCGCCCAAGTAGCAAAGGGCGATTCAGCGGAAACGGGCTGGGCGCGGCGTGACGCACCGCTCCCGCCCGCTGCAACGTGTCTGAAGGAGCGCGCGCCGCCTGCGGCGGTCGCGCTTCGATCCAGGGGGCCATCATGGCGATGTTGAGTTTCGAGCGCAAATACCGTGTCCGCGGAGGCACGCTGACCGGAGGCGACCTGTTCGACTTCTGGGTCGGCCCGTTCTTCGTCGGATTTTTCGGCGTGACCACACTGTTCTTCTCGGCGGTTGGCATCCTGCTGATCGCCTGGGGCGCATCCCAGGGCCCGACGTGGAATCTCTGGCAGATATCAATCGCTCCGCCTGACCTGAAATACGGACTCGGCATGGCGCCATTGATGGAGGGCGGCCTGTGGCAACTGATCACGGTCTGCGCGATCGGAGCTTTCGTGTCGTGGGCCTTGCGCGAAGTCGAGATCTGTCGAAAGCTCGGCATCGGCTACCACGTGCCGTTCGCGTTTGCGGTCGCCATCCTGGCCTACGTGACGCTGGTGGTGATCCGTCCGGTGCTGATGGGAGCCTGGGGGCACGGTTTCCCGTACGGAATCATGAGCCACCTCGACTGGGTGTCGAACACCGGCTACCAGTACCTGCACTTCCACTACAACCCGGCGCACATGCTGGGCGTGAGTTTCTTCTTCGCGACCGCGTTTGCACTATCGCTGCACGGCGGATTGATCCTGTCGGCCACCAACCCGGCCAAGGGTGAAACCGTCAAGACAGCCGAGCACGAAAACACCTTCTTCCGCGACACCATCGGCTACTCGATCGGGACGCTTGGCATCCACCGCCTGGGGCTGTTCCTGGCGCTGTCAGCCGGCTTCTGGAGCGCGGTGTGCATCGTGATCAGCGGACCGTTCTGGACCCGTGGCTGGCCGGAGTGGTGGAGCTGGTGGCTCAACCTGCCGATCTGGAGATGATCCGCAAACCAAGGTCGCCGCTGCTTGGCGGTGACCGACCAATCGACGGAGCAACAGGGTCCGGAATATGCCGGTGCCTTGTTGATCCAAAGCAAGAACACAGCCCGAGGAGACACTGATGGCTGAGTACCAGAACATCTTCACCCGAGTGCAGGCGATGGCGCCCGCTTATGCCGGGGTGCCCTTGGCGCAAGGCAACCAGGAGCGCGAGGGCCGACCGGCGCACTGGCATTGGCTGGGCAAGCTCGGTGATGCGCAGATCGGCCCGATCTACCTGGGTTGGCTGGGCCTGGCGTCTGCGTTGTGCATGTTCATCTGCATCGAGATCATCGGCCTCAACATGCTGGCGTCGGTGAACTGGAGCCCGATCCAGTTCGTCAGACAACTGCCCTGGCTGGCACTCGAGCCGCCGCCGCCGGGCATGGGCCTCAAGCTGTTTCCGCCCCTGAACCAGGGCGGATGGTGGTTGATGGCCGGCTTCTTCATGACAAGCTCGGTGCTGCTGTGGTGGGCCCGCATGTATCGGCGAGCCCGCGCGCTGGGCATGGGCACGCATGTGGCCTGGGCCTTCGCCGCCGCGATCTGGCTGATGCTGGTGCTGGGCTTCATCCGCCCGATCCTGATGGGCTCCTGGGGCGAGGCGGTTCCGTTCGGGATATTCCCGCACCTCGACTGGACCGCGGCCTTCTCGATCCGCTATGGCAACCTGTTCTACAACCCGTTCCACATGTTGTCGATCGCCTTCTTGTACGGCGCCACCTTGCTGTTCGCGATGCACGGCGCAACGATCCTGGCGGTCAGCCGCTTCGGTGGTGAGCGCGAGATCGAGCAGATCGTCGATCGCGGCACCGCCTCCGAACGTGCAGCATTGTTCTGGCGCTGGACGATGGGCTTCAACGCGACGATGGAGTCGATCCACCGCTGGGGCTGGTGGTTTGCCGTGTTGTGCCCGCTGGTCGGTGGCATTGGCATCCTGTTGACCGGCACGGTGGTCGACAACTGGTACCTGTGGGCCGTCAAGCACCACGTTGCACCGAACTACCCCGCAGTATTTGCCCCAGTGATCGATCCGGCCACCTTGTTGCAGGGAGTCAAGCCATGATGCGTCTCGTCACTGCCTGCGCGGGGCTGATCGCCGCCGCGCTGCTGACCGGCTGTGAGCGGCCGCCGGTCGATACGGTGCAGCGCGGCTACCGCGGCACCGGCATGGTCGAGGTCTACAACCCGCGCCTGCTGGCCACCAATGCCACGCTGAATGCGGTTCCTGCCGACTCCCCAATGGTGCCGCCCGGCGGCCCGCCCGCGTCGACCGTGTTCAAGAACGTTCAGGTGCTTGGCAATCTGGGTGTCGGAGAGTTCACCCGGCTGATGACATCGATGACCGCGTGGGTTGCGCCACAGCAGGGTTGCAACTATTGCCACAAGCCGGGCGAAGACTTCTCATCCGACGCGCTGTATACCAAGGTGGTGGCACGGCGCATGTTGCAGATGACGCGCCACATCAACTCGGAGTGGAAGACCCACGTCGCCGAGACCGGTGTCACCTGCTATACCTGCCACCGTGGCCAGAATGTGCCAGCCAACCTCTGGTTCGCACCGCCGACCGACACGCACGCTGCCGGCATGCTCGGCAACCGGGCCGGTCAGAACGCTCCGGCTCCGTCGGTTGCGATGGCGTCGCTGCCGAACGACCCGTTCTCACCCTATCTGGAGCAATCGAACGACATTCGGGTGGTGGGCACCAGCGCACTGCCGGCCGGCAACCGCAAGTCGATCAAGCAGGCCGAGTTCACCTACGGGCTGATGATGCACATGTCCAAGTCGCTGGGCGTGAACTGCACTTATTGCCACAACTCGAGATCGTTCGTCAGTTGGGAGTCGAGCACGCCGCAGCGTGCGACGGCTTGGTACGGTATCCGGATGGTGCGCGATCTGAACTCGCAGTATCTGGGGCCGCTTGCCGGCGTCTATCCGCCTAACCGGCTCGGGCCCACCGGCGACGTGCCGAAGGCGAATTGCGCCACTTGTCACCAGGGTGCGTTCAAGCCGCTGTACGGTGCGAACCTGCTGAAGACGCATCCGGAACTGGCCGGCGGCGGCGATTCCGGTGCTCCGGCCGCTGCACCAGCGGCAGCTGGAGCGCAGGCTTCGATGAGCGAATCGGATCTGTTCTTCGCGGTTGGCTCGTCGTCACTCAGCGATGAGGCCAGTCAGGGCATCGCCCGGATCGTCGAGATGCTGAAGACCAATGCGACAGCGCGACTCGCAATCTCGGGCTTCCATTCGGCGGCTGGCGATCTGGCTCAGAACCAGGAGCTCGCCAAGCAACGCGCGTTCGCTGTGCGCGATGCCTTGAAAGCCGCGGGCATTGGCGAAGATCGGCTGGTACTGGAAAAGCCGATGGCTGCTGAGGCCAACCTGGCTGGTGAAGATCCGAAGGCGCGCCGCGTCATGGTGACGGTGCTCTGAAGCGCGAGGCGATCTGCGGACGCAGACGCCCGGCGGCTGCGTCGTCGACTCTTTATGATGGTCAATCCTCATCATGGAGTGATGTTTGACCGCAGCCCTCGCCCAACGACTGAAGACTGAAACCCGTACGCTGCACAGCGCTGCCGAGCGCAGCGCGTTCATGGGCATGCTGCTGCGTGGCACGATGCACCGTCCGGCGTATGGCCTGATGTTGCGCAACCTGCATGCCCTGTATGCCGCGCTCGAGCTGGCGCTCGCCCGGCATGCCCGGCATCCGCTGATCGCCCCTGTCTTTTTACCGGCGCTGTGGCGTAGCCGACCGCTCGAGCTTGATCTGCAGAGTTTGTACGGCGGCGACTGGGCCGACGAGTTGGCGCTGATGCCGGCAACCACCGACCAGGTGGTGCGCATTCAGGCGCTCGATGTCGAGTCGCCCGAACGCTTGTTGGCACACGCCTATGTGCGCTATCTCGGCGACTTGAGCGGTGGGCAGATTCTTCGCAAGATCGTTGCCGACAACAGCGCGCTCAGGGCACAGGCTGCGCTGGCTTTCTACGATTTCGGCGATGCCGCTGGTGCAAAGGCGCTGGCGCACGCGTTTCGGTCCGGGATCGATCAGGTGCCGACCAGCGCTGCGCAGGAGGACGCGGTGGTCGATGAAGCGAAGCTGTCATTTGAATGGCATCTGCGCCTGTTCGACGAACTGGCGTCCGCGGGCTGGGTGCTGGCCGAGCGGGCTGCCTGACACTGAGCCGCCTTTCGCAATTTCGGGACTTCGTGACTTCGCGCTACAGACTGCGGGCTGTGCGGCCAGTCATCACGCAGGGGTCGGTTCCGCGTGACGCTTGGGTGAGGCCATCCGATCAAGCCGATTTGCGATTTCGCGGTGCACCTCGCCGCGCAGACCGATCGCAAACGCCGCCTCGGCAACCAGGAACAGCGGGCCGATGACCAGTCCGATCAGGTCATCTACAAATGCCGGCTTGCGGCCCTCCAGCACATGACCGACGAACTGGATCGCCCACCCGGCGATGAACAGACCGAGGCCCCAGCCAAGCCACAGACCAGTTTGCTGCGCAGCCGCCCAATGGCCGGCCCACCACGACAAGCCGAGCAGCGCAGTCATGGCAATGCCGAATCGCAGATCGAGCGCCAGGTAGTAGAACGAGGTTGCAACGATCACGGCCAGCGCGGGCGACAACGCCACGCCGCCCAACCCGTCGATCGAGACCATGGGACGTGACAGCAACATCGCGACGCCGACGACGATCATCGGAATGCCGACGAAATGCGTCGCCACATTGCGTGCGTCGCGGTGGTAATCGGCATATTGGCTGAGTTGGTCGACCAGATTTCGCATGGCTTGGCCTTTCGTCGCGGATTCGATCGGCCCGATCGTGACCGATTCGGAGTCGATTGTCAGCGGTGCTGACCCCGACAGCCGGTGACAGGCCGCATTCGGATACGCTTGTGTCTTGATCGACCATCCGGGGTGTCGAGCCCCGCCAAAACCCGTGACCACTGTCCGCACCCTGCAACGCCTGCTGGCCGGTTCCGGCCTGGCTGTTTTCATCGCTGCTTCCCCAACCAACACCATGGCTGCCAAACCCGACACGCGCGTGCGCGCAGAGATTCCCGCCGAGTTCCGTTGGGATTTTTCAAGCATCTATCCGAGCTGGGACGCCTGGGAGGCGGGCCTGAAGACGATGGAATCGAAGATGAACGAATTTGCGGCGATGAAGGGGACGCTGAAAAACGGCCCCGCGGCCGTGCTGAAGGCGTATCGCGCGTTCGACGAGATCGGCCAACTGCAATACCTGGTCTATCGCTATCCGCAACTGCAACGCGATGTCGATACCCGCGACCAGTCCATTGCCGGACGCTTTCAGCGCGTCGGCGCCGTATTCGCGAAGTTCGATACCGCGACTTCCTGGTTCACGCCGGAAATCCTGACGATTCCTGAGGCCACCATGCGCGACTGGATCGCGCAGACTGCCGAGCTGAAACCCTATGCCTTCAACATCCTCGACAGCTACCGCAAGCAGGCCCACGTGCTGGACGAAAAGGGCGAGCGCCTGCTGTCGTTGGCGGGCCGGTTCAACCAGACCCCGCGCGAGGGCTACCAGGAGCTGTCGACGTCCGACATCAAGTTTCCGACCATCACGCTGGCCGACGGCAAATCAGTCACGTTGACGCCGGGTGCCTACGGTGCGCTGCTCGAGAAAAATCCGAATCAGGCCGATCGGGCACAGGCGGCTGCCGCGCACCTCGCTACCTATGGCGCAACCGCCAATACCTACGCTGCGTTCTACAACGCGGTGCTGCAGCGCGACTGGTTCCTCGCGCAGGCGCGCAATTTCCCGAATACGCTGGACGCGGCCCTGTTCGACAATGCGATTCCGCGCGCGGTGGTCGAGACGCTGGTCGACGCGACGCGCGCCGGCACCGCGCCGCTGCAACGATATGCCCGGCTGCGGCAGCGCTTGCTGAAGCTGCCGAGCTACCACCTGTACGACGGCAGCGTGCCGATCTACCGCAGCGACCGGACCTGGCCGTACGAAACTGCGCGTGAACTTGCGCTGGCTTCGGTTGCCCCGCTGGGTGACGACTATGTCGCCAAATACCGCAAATTCGTATCCGGCGGGCGCATCGACGTGTATGAGAACGATGGCAAACGCAGCGGTGCCTACAGTGCCGGTGTCTACGGCGTCGGCCCGTTCCAGCTGTTGAACTACAACGATACGCTCGACTCGGTATTCACCTTCGCTCATGAAGGCGGGCACGCGATGCACACCGTGCTGTCATACGAAAGCCAGCCCTTCTCGACGTCCGACTACACGATCTTTGTCGCCGAGGTGGCGTCGACAACCAACGAACGCTTTCTGCTTGAGCACCTGCTGCGCAAGACCACCGATCCGAAAGAACGCTTCCTGCTGCTCCAGCACGCGGTCGACGCAATCGTTCGCACCTTCTATACCCAGGTCATGTTTGCCGATTTCGAATTGCAGGCGCACAAGCTCGCTGAAGAAGGTCAACCGGTGACCACCGAGGTGCTGGATACGATCTACGCCGGGCTGATGAAGTCGTATTACGGTGATGCGCTGACGATCGACGATTTCTACAAATGGACCTGGGCGCGCATCCCGCATTTCTACAACACGCCGTATTACGTCTATCAATACGCCACCTGTTTTGCTTCATCGGCGCAACTCTTCAACGCGATGACGACTGGCGATTCGGGCTCGCGCAAGGCTGCTACCGATCGCTACCTGACGCTGCTGCGCTCGGGCGGCAACGATCATCCGATGGCACAGCTGCAAAAGGCCGGCGTCGATCTCACCCAGCGGGCCACCGTGCAGGCAGTGATCGACCAGATGGACACGCTGGTGACGCGCCTGGAGGCCGAGGCGGCGAAGATCCAGTGATCCCGCGGTGCGTGACACGTGCCTGCCGGCTGTTTGCGCAACCGCTCGCGCGGGAAAAAAATGGCGACGGCGTCGCGGTCGACGCCGTCGCCAAAGCGGCCGCCTTCGAGGCCGCTGGGGATACTGCTTATTGAGCGCGCGTCGCTCTCGAGGTGTCGTCGCTGGCGAGTTTGGTGTCCGGTGTCACGCTGCCGGTGATCACGACCCGCGGCAACACGGTGACGGCTTTGGCATGATGAGTAACGGTCTGCGGCGCAAAGAAGTCGGCGCCGATCGCCAGCGTGCTGCCGATCAGAATGGCAAAGGTCAGCGTGAGGGTGAAGATGCGATCGATCATGAGGTGCTCCTTGGCGGTTGGCCCGGACCGCTATCAATTGCGATCTCGTCTTGGCATGGAAGCAACTTTAGGCAACGCGATCGAGTCCGGCGAGCGCTTTGCGACCGATTGCGCGATTGCCGGACTGAAATGCTCCGGCGCCCGATGAGTGGCTTCGATCTGATCCGGCTGGAGCCCGGGCCGATGACTCTGACGCCCGCCGCTGCGGTATGCTGAGTTGACATGCCGACTCCGCCGATCCATCGCATTGACGCCGTCCGGGCGGTACCGGCAGCGCGCCTGCTGCGCTGGCTTGGCCTCGGCTGGGCCGATCTGATGCGTTGTCCGCTGCCGGGCCTGCTGCATGGTCTGGTAGCGGCGCTGTTCGGCGGACTGCTGCTGGTGGTCGCGCGGGATCGCTTCTGGCTGCTGGCCGGCACATTCACCGGCTTTCTGCTGGTTGCGCCGCTGGTCGCAACCGGCTTGTATGCGGTCAGTCGAGCGCTCGAGCGTGGTGAACGGCCGGGTCTTGGCACCGCGCTTGCCGCCTGGCGTCCGCGTGATTCTCGGCTGGTCTGTTTCGGCTTGTTGCTGGCGCTGGCGGGCACGGGCTGGGTGCTGACCTCGGCGGCGCTGATCACCGGATTTGCCACGGAGCCGGTGCGCAGCCCCGCCGACTTCCTGCGCGTCGTGGTGCTTGCCGACGATCAACGCCATCTGTTCGAAATCTGGGTCGTGCTTGGCAGCATCCTGGCGGCACCGATCTTCGTCTCCAGCGTGGTCGCGATTCCGTTGCTGCTCGACCGTGACAACAGCGTGCTGGCCGCCGTGGGCACCAGCGTGGCGGCCGCCTTGGCCAGCCCGGCCGCGATGGCCTGTTGGGCCACACTGATCGTCGCGTTGACGCTCGTCGGGATGAGCAGCTTCATGCTGGGCCTGGTGGTGTTGCTGCCGTGGCTGGCGCACTCCAGCTGGCATGCCTACCGCGATCTGGTTGCGCCGGTGGCCGATAGCTTGCCGTCAGCGCGCCAGGCCGGCTGATGTTCGGCTTCTCCGAAGAGCAGATCGCGCAGTTCGGGCTGACCTTCGGGGTCGGCGCTTTCATGCTGTACATGGTTTTCATCATCTTTCAGTTGGCGCGCGAGTCGAAGGCCGGCCGATTCGGCAGCTTTGTGCTCTTTCTGGTGCTGGGCTTTGGCCTGCTCGGATTCGCCGCCAAAGGTTTGATCAAGTTTTTCTTGCGCGCGACCTGAAGCACAGCACGACCAGCGCCTTACCCGGGGTAGCCCAGGCTCAATGCGCGTGGGCGGCCTTCCCTGCACGAATATCCGGCAATATTCACTTGTTCACTTCCGGCCTCCGACAATGACGGTCCAGACGTTCGCCGACAGCTCATTTGCCGCCGCCACGCCGCTGCGTGCGCAACTCAATGCCGCCTACCGCATGGCCGAGCCCGAAGCGCTGCCACCGTTGCTCGATGCGGCACGGTTGGCGCCGCAGCTGGCGCGCGCTTGTGATGAACTGGCGCAGCGCATGGCCGGCCAACTGCGGGGCCGCAAGAGCGCAGGCGGCCGGGTCGGACTGGTGCAAGGTTTGTTGCAGGAATATGCGCTGTCGTCGCAGGAAGGCGTTGCGCTGATGTGCCTGGCTGAGGCGTTGCTGCGGATTCCCGACGCCGCCACCCGCGACGCGTTGATCCGCGACAAGATCGCCGATGGTCATTGGCAGGCGCACGCCGGACGCAGCCCGTCGATGTTTGTCAATGCGGCGACCTGGGGCCTGCTGTTGACCGGCAAGCTGGTGGCAACTCACAGCGAAACCCGGCTGTCGAGCGTCCTCAGCCGTTTGATCGGCAAAGGCGGCGAGCCGCTGATCCGCAAAGGTGTGGACATGGCGATGCGCCTGATGGGCGAGCAATTCGTCACCGGCGAGACGATCCGTCAGGCGCTCGAGCATGCCCGCGAACTCGAAGCCGACGGCTTTCGATATTCGTACGACATGCTGGGTGAGGCCGCGCTGACCGACCACGATGCGCAGCGCTACCGCGCTTCCTACGAGCAAGCCATCCACGCGATCGGCAAGGCTTCGGCCGGGCGTGGCGTCTATGACGGCCCTGGCATCTCGATCAAGTTGTCGGCGCTGCACCCGCGCTACGTTCGTGCGCAGCGCGCCAGGGTATTCGACGAGTTGTATCCGGTATTGCGTGACCTGAGCCTGCTTGCCAGGCGCTACGACATCGGACTGAACATCGATGCCGAAGAAGCCGATCGCCTGGACCTCTCGCTCGACTTGCTCGAACGTCTGTGCTTCGAGCCTGCGCTGGCGGGCTGGAACGGCATCGGCTTCGTGGTCCAGGCGTACCAGAAACGTTGCCCGTTCGTGATCGATTTCGTCGTCGACCTGGCGCAACGCAGTGGTCATCGCCTGATGGTCCGGCTGGTCAAGGGCGCCTACTGGGACAGCGAGATCAAGCGGGCGCAGATCGATGGCCTCGAGGGTTATCCGGTGTTCACGCGCAAGGCCTACACCGACGTCAGCTACCTGGCCTGCGCGCGCAAGTTGCTGGCCGCGCCGGACGCCGTCTATCCGCAATTCGCCACCCACAACGCGCAGACCTTGGCAGCGATCTACCAGATGGCCGAGCCATCGACCTACGCGCCTGGCCAATATGAATTCCAGTGCCTGCACGGCATGGGAGAGCCGCTGTATGAACAGGTCGTCGGGCCGATCGAATCGGGCAAGCTGGGCCGTCCGTGCCGCATCTATGCGCCGGTGGGCAGCCACGAAACCCTGCTCGCCTACCTGGTGCGCAGATTGCTGGAGAACGGTGCCAATACCTCGTTCGTCAACCGCATTGCGGACCGCACACTGACGATCGAGGAACTGGTGCGCGACCCGGTTTCGATCGTCGAGGAACTCGGTGCACGGGAAGGGCAGATCGGTCTGCCCCACCCTGCGATCGGGTTACCGGTCGATCTGTATGGCAGTGAACGGCTGAACTCGATCGGGCGGGACCTTTCCAACGAAGCTTGTCTGACTGAACTGGAGCAGGCGCTGCAGGCGGGCGCCTCGGTTGCATGGCAGGCGGCGCCGATGCTTGCCGAGCCGATGCAACGCCTGGCTGGCGCTGATGGTTGGCAGCGCGCGCTGAATCCGGCGGATCGCCGAGACGTGGTCGGACGTGTCAGGGATGCCACACCGGCTGAGGTGGAAAGTGCGCTGCACGCCGCGGCTGCCTTTGCGCCAAGCTGGGCAAATACTGATCCTGCCGTGCGGGCCACCGCGCTGGAGGCGGCTGCCAGCCGGATGCAGCACGCCATGGACACGCTGATCGGCCTGCTGATTCGAGAGGCCGGCAAGACCGCTTCGAACGCCTGCTCGGAGGTGCGTGAGGCGATTGATTTCCTGCGCTTCTACGCGCGGCAATCGCGTCTCGAACTGGCGCTTGGAAGCCACCAGCCGCTCGGCCCGGTAGTCTGCATCAGCCCGTGGAATTTTCCGCTGGCCATCTTCACCGGGCAGATCGCAGCCGCCCTCGCGGCGGGCAATCCGGTGCTGGCCAAGCCGGCCGAACAGACACCGCTGATCGCTGCAGAGGCAGTGCGCATGTTGTGGGAGGCCGGTATACCGCCGGCTGCGCTGCAGTTGCTGCCGGGGCCCGGTGAAACCGTTGGTGCGAGCCTGGTCGACGATGGCCGCGTGATGGGCGTGTTGTTTACCGGTTCGACCGAGGTGGCGCGCGTGCTGCAGCGCAGTCTCGCCAACCGGGTCGACGCCAACGGGCGGGCGGTCACCTTGATTGCCGAGACCGGCGGGCAGAATGCGATGATCGTCGACTCATCGGCTTTGGCCGAGCAGGTCGTTGCCGATGTGGTCGCCTCGGCGTTCGACAGCGCTGGCCAGCGGTGCTCGGCGCTGCGGGTCTTGTGTGTCCAGGAAGAGGCGGCCGATCGCGTGCTCGAGATGCTGCGTGGCGCGATGGCGCAACTGCGCATCGGCAACCCTGGCCTGCTGGCAACCGATGTCGGCCCGGTGATCGATGCTGAAGCTAAGGCCACGATCGAGCGCCACATCGATGCGATGCGCGCCAAGAGTCGGCGCGTGCATCAGCCCATCCACACGGCCTCGGAACTGGCGCGGCTGGGCAGCTTCGTGGCGCCGACCTTGATCGAACTCGAAGGTCTGGGCGACCTGCAGCGCGAGGTCTTCGGCCCGGTGCTGCACTTCTTGCGCTACAAGCGGCAGGCGCTCGACGCCTTGCTCGAGCAGATCAACGGCACGGGTTACGGGCTGACACTGGGCCTTCATACGCGCATCGATGAAACGATCGATCGCGTCACGTCCGCGGCCCATGCCGGCAACGTCTACGTCAACCGCAACATGGTGGGCGCAGTGGTCGGCGTGCAACCCTTCGGTGGCGAGGGCTTGTCTGGCACCGGGCCGAAGGCGGGTGGGCCGCTGTACCTGCATCGGCTGTTGGCGTATCGCGCAAACCAGCCGATGGCCGATGTACTGGCGCGGCCGGAGGGCAGCGCTGCTGCATCGACCGGCGAGCCAACGGTTGCCCTCCTTGCCCTGCAGCAATGGGCCGAGCGCATCGGGCGTGCACCGCTGGCCGTTCTGTGTGGACGCTTCGCTGCAGCGTCTGCGAGTGGAACGACGCGCGCATTGCGCGGGCCGACCGGTGAAAGCAACCTGTATACCCTGTTGCCACGAAGGGCCGTGTTGTGCCTTGCCGACGACGAGGCGGACCGGCTGGTTCAACTGGCCGCCGTCCTTGGCGTGGGCAGCCGAGCTGTCTGGCCAACCGGCGCTCAGGCGTTGCGGGAGTCGTTGCCCCAGGCCGTGCGGGATTCAATCGTCATCGCCCACGATTGGACTTCGCCGAACGTCGTTTTCGATGCGGTACTGCTGCACGGCAGCGAGGCCGCGCTGCGCGAAACCTGTCTGGCGCTGGCGCAGCGTACGGGTCCGATCATCGGTGTGCAACGCCTGCCGCCGGGTCAGACGAATATCGCCTTGGAGCGGCTGCTTTTGGAGCGTTCGGTGAGCATCAACACCGCTGCGGCCGGTGGCAATGCCAGCTTGATGACAATCGGTTGAGCGCAATCGGTTGACAACAATCGGCGCCTATTCGAACAGCTTGT
>JBDTQC010000047.1:0-12547 GCA_039932405.1 Ideonella sp. | reverse complement strand
CCTTCGGGCACCTTGGTGCTGGTGTTGTGCGGGCAGCCGCTGCAGAACCAGGGTGTGCGCTCGCCGTCTGCCGCGTTGCCGCCCAGTTCCAGCGTCTGCTGGCTGCGCTGCTTGGCATCGAGCAAGGCGATGCGGGCGTCGATCGCTGCGGCGGTATCGGCATCGACCCCGAGCTTTTTCAGACGCTTGGCAATCGCGCGGGCGATCAGCGCCGGGGTCAAGTCGGCCTGTGCGCGCAGCAGCCAGTTGGCGCTCGGATTGGGTTGCGACCACTCGCCGCCCGATTCATCGCCGGGCACCTCGTCGAACTTGCCGAGCACCGTGGGTCGCACATCGGCCCGCCAGTTGTAGAGTTCTTCCTTGATCTGGTATTCGATGACCTGGCGCTTTTCCTCGACCACCAGAATTTCCTGCAGGCCCTGGGCAAACTCGCGCGTGATCGTTGCTTCGAGCGGCCAGACCACATTTACCTTGTGCAGGCGGATGCCCAGCGCGCGGCATCGGTCGTCGTCCAGGCCCAGGTCGTGAAGCGCCTGACGGGTGTCGTTGAACGCCTTGCCGCTGGCGATCAGGCCGAAGCGGTCGTTGTGGCTGGCGATCACGTTGTAATTGAGCTTGTTGGCGCGCACATAGGCCAGCGCCGCATACCACTTGTGATCCATCAGCCGAGCTTCCTGCTCCAGCGGCGCATCGGGCCAGCGGATGTGCAGTCCGCCGGGCGGCATATGAAAGTCTTCGGGCATCACGATGTCGACGCGATCCGGATCGACATACACGCTGCTCGACGATTCGACAATCTCCTGGATCGTCTTCATGCCTGACCAGACGCCGGCGAAGCGGCTCATAGCGAACGCATGCAAGCCCATGTCGAGGATGTCCTGCACGCTCGACGGGAAGAACACCGGTGTGCCACAGGCCTTGAAGATGTGGTCGCTCTGGTGCGCCGCGGTGCTGCTTTTGGCGATGTGATCATCGCCGGCCAGCGCGATCACGCCGCCGTGCCGCGAGGTGCCAGCCATGTTGGCGTGCTTGAAAACATCGGAACAACGATCGACTCCCGGCCCCTTGCCGTACCAGATGCCGAAAACGCCATCGACCTTCTTGCTCTGCGGATACAAGTCGAGTTGTTGCGAGCCCCAGACCGCGGTGGCGGCGAGTTCTTCGTTGACCCCAGGCTGAAAGACGATGTTCTGCGCGGCCAGGTGCTTCTTCGCCTGCCACAGCGATTGGTCGTAGCCGCCCAGCGGCGAGCCGCGGTAGCCGCTGATGAAGCCGCCGGTATTCAGCCCCGCCAGCGCGTCGCGTTTTTTCTGCAGCATCGGCAGGCGCACCAGCGCCTGCACGCCGCTCATGAAGGCGCGACCGTGCTCCAGGCTGTATTTGTCGTCGAGCGTGACGGTTTCCAGCGCCTTGCGGACAGCTTCGGGCAGTGGTGCATTCATGGAATTTCGACTCCGGGAGGGTGCTGCAAGTTTACGGATGCGCGCTACGCAGGTGTTTTCCTTGTTTGCCGTGATTCATCGTTTCATAGCATCATTCATGCTCAAAGGAGCTTGAATTGAATGTATTCATGCGCCAAAGTCGAATTTAAGGGTAATCCCTAGGCCTGCTGGTCTGGCGCATCATGCCGCCCAGCACAGCTAGCAGCGAGGTCGACGATGACGGCAAGGCAGATCAAGCGCGCTCAGGTGGCAGCCGAAGGCGCTGGCAGCGCAGCAACGGGTCACGGCAGTGGTCTGGATCGCTACGACGTGGCGATCCTGCACGAGTTGCAGCAGGATGCGCGCCTCAGCAATACCGAGCTGGCGCAGCGCATCGGTCTGTCGGCGGCGCCGACCTGGCGCCGTGTTCACTGGCTCGAGACGCAGGGTTACATCCTGGGCTACCGGGCCGAACTGAGCCGGCGCAAACTCGGTCTGGATGTGCTGGCCTTCGTGCGTGTCGATGCCGAGCGCAATAACGGCGAATCGACCCGTGTGCTCGAACAGGCCTTGCGAGAATTGCCCGAAGTGATCTCGTGTCACTACATTTCAGGCGCCGGGACATTCGAGCTGCAGGTGATGGTGACCGATCTCGAGCAGTTTTCCGACTTTTCGGTGAAGACGCTGCTGAACCTGCCGAACGTCAAGGATATTCACACCAGCTTTTCGCTCGGCGAAGTGAAAGCGGGCGCTGCATTGCCGCTTGGCCATCTGCCGACTCGGCCGCAATGAGCGGCCGCGTTCGCACGCTTCAGCTGACGCCGGCCATCATCACCTGCGCGGTGATCTCGTAGGAGCGCAGCCGGGCCGCGTGATCGAAGATGTTCGAGGTGATCATCAGTTCGTCGGCGCCGGTGCGGCGGATGAAGGCGTCGATCGCCGCTTTCACAACCGGCGGTGAGCCGATCGCCGAGCAGGTCAGCACCTGATCGAGCAGGGCACGCTGTTGCGCGCCGATGCGCTCCAGATAGTCGGCCATCGGTGGCGGCAGTTCCGCTGGGTGACCGCTGCGCAGGTTGACGAAGGCCTGCTGCATCGAGGTGGCACGAAAAGCGGCTTCCTCATCGGTATCGGCAGCAAACACGTTGAAGCCCAGCATCACATACGGTTTGGCCAAGCGCGCCGAAGGGCGGAAGGTCTCTCGATAGACGGCGATCGCCTGCATCATCTGCTGGGGGGCGAAGTGCGAAGCAAAGGCATACGGCAGGCCCAGCGCTGCGGCCAGTTGGGCGCCAAACAGGCTCGAGCCAAGGATCCACAGTGGCACCTCGAGGCCGGTTCCCGGCACGGCCCGCACGGTCTGGCGCGGAGCGGCGGACAGAAAGTCGGCCAGTTCGACGACATCCTGTGGAAACTCGTCGGAATCGGAGCTCAGGTTGCGGCGCAGCGCGCGTGCCGTCATCTGATCGGAGCCCGGGGCACGGCCCAGGCCGAGGTCGATGCGGCCCGGATACAGCGATTCGAGCGTGCCGAATTGTTCGGCGATGACCAGCGGCGAATGGTTCGGCAGCATGATGCCGCCGGCGCCGACACGAATCGTCGAGGTGCCGCCTGCCACGTGGCCGATCAGAACCGCCGTTGCCGCGCTGGCGATCCCGGGCATGCCATGGTGCTCGGCCAGCCAGAAGCGGTTGAAGCCCCAGCGTTCTGCATGCTGGGCCAGATCCAGGGTATTTCGAAACGATTGTGCGGCGGTGCTGCCTTGCGTGATCGGAGAAAGATCGAGAACGGAAAAGCGGGTCATCTCAAGGGTACCTTCAGCCAGCCGGCTTCAATTGCGGCAGCAGTGTCGGAATCAGGGGTAAGCGATTGCGAGTCAGCATAACTGAGCGATGAAGTTTGCTCCGGATACCGAGGGAACTCCGGCCGGGGATCCGATGTCCATCCATGCAAGAGTGCCGCAAGGCATTTGTCTCCGACCCATCCACATTCCGCTCTCGACGAGGTCGCCACTTGAGTCCTGAACATGAAGTTCCGAGTGCCAGCCAGCCAGAAGCTGCGAGTGGATCGAATCCCCAACCAGCCATTCTGCCCATCGCCGCCTATGCGCTGATCGGCGACTGCCATGCGGCCGCGCTGGTGGGCAACAACGGGTCGATCGACTGGATGTGTGTGCCACGCTTCGATTCGGGCGCGTGTTTTGCTGCCCTGCTGGGCGGCCCGCAGCATGGTCGCTGGTTGCTGGCGCCTGAGTCGCCGGTCCGTTTTGTGCAGCGGCGGTATCGGGAGGGCACGCTGATCCTGGAGACCGATCTCGAAACGGACGAGGGCGCCGTACGCATCATCGATTTCATGCCGATGGACGATTCGCGTTGCGACCTGGTTCGTATCGTCGAGGGTTTGCGGGGCCGTGTGGCGATGCGAATGGATCTGGTGATCCGCTTCGACTACGGCTCGGTCGTCCCCTGGGTCGAGCGCATCGACGGCGTGGTGCAGGCAACCGCCGGGCCGGATACGCTGGAGTTGCATACGCACGTGCACACCCATGGCGAGGACCTCACCACCGCCGCCGAGTTCGACGTCACGGCCGGACAACGCATTCCGTTCGTGCTGCAGTACCGGGCCTCGCATCTGGCGCCGCAACCAGCGCTCGAAGCCGACCAGACGCTTGACCACACGCAACGCGTGTGGCGGCAATGGTCGCAGCGTTGCAGTTTCAAGGGCCGATGGTGCGAGCCGGTGGTTCGTTCGTTGATCACGCTGAAGGCGCTGACCTACGCACCCACGGGTGGCATCGTTGCGGCGCCGACCACGTCCTTGCCCGAACAGATCGGCGGTGTGCGCAACTGGGACTACCGATACTGCTGGCTGCGCGACGCCACCTTCACGCTCAACGCGCTGTTGCTGGCCGGTTATGCCGACGAGGCCGCGGCGTGGCGCGATTGGCTGCTGCGCGCGGTTGCCGGCAGCCCGCAAGACATGCAGATTCTGTACAGCGTGACCGGCGAACGCCGCCTCGACGAAATCGAACTCGACTGGTTGCCCGGCTACGGCGGTTCGGCGCCGGTGCGCACCGGCAATGGCGCTGCCCGCCAGTTCCAGCTCGATGTGTATGGCGAGGTCATGGACACGCTGCATCTCGGTCGAATGGCGGACCTGCCGTCCGAGGCGCATTCCTGGAACGTGCAACTGGCCTTGCTGGAATTTCTGGCCGAGCATTGGCAGGATCCAGACGAGGGAATCTGGGAGATCCGAGGCCCGCGCCGCCAGTTCACCCACTCCAAGGTGATGGCCTGGGTGGCGTTCGATCGTGCCGTCAAGGCGGTCGAGCAGTTCGGCCATGAGGGCCCGCTGGAGCGCTGGCGTGAAATTCGCGACACCATCCATGCCTGGGTCTGCGAGCATGGGTTCAACGCGCAGCGCAACAGCTTCGTGCAGCATGCCGACACCACCGCGCTCGATGCCAGCCTGCTGCTGATCCCGCTGGTGGGATTCCTGCCACACGACGACAGCCGCGTGCACTCAACCATCGAGGCGATCCGCAAGGAACTCGGCTTCGGCGCGCTGGTGCTGCGCTACCGCACCAGCAGCGGGGTCGACGATCTGCCGCCGGGCGATGGGGCGTTTCTGCCGTGCAGCTTCTGGCTCGCCGATAGCCTGGCGCTTACCGGAAGGCGTGACGAGGCGGTGGCCCTGTTCGAGCGCCTGCTCGAATATGCCAACGATGTCGGCTTGTTTGCCGAAGAAATCGAACCGCGCACGGGTGCGATGCTCGGCAACTTTCCCCAGGCACTCACCCACATGGCGCTGGTCAACACGGCGCGCATCCTGTCGTTGCCGATTGACCAGTTGCAGCGGGCAGGAGCGGTTGGTGAGCGACCGGTGGCGGTAGCTTGCGCGCAACAGCCGCAAGAGACTCTGTAGGACTGGGTGCTGCCCACGCGCAGGAGTTCGGCGCGATGCAGGGCAGTGATCTTGTTGTGCACCGCCGCAGATCGGAGAATCCCATTTCCGCGCCAGCGCTGGTGCGGTGTCATGCACCGCCACCGGAGCTTTCGATTGCAGTCTGAATTGCTTGCCCGCATGTTCCGGCCCTACCTTCTCACGTTGGCAGCGCTGATTGCTGCCATCGGCATCCGCTGGGCCGCAGAGCCGTGGTTGCATGGGCAGGTGCCTTTCATCACGCTGTTCGGTGCGGTCGCTGTCGGCGTCTGGCTCGGCGGGGTCGGACCCGGCATTGCAGCGGCCAGCACGGGTTTTCTGGCGGTGGCGATGCTGCTCGGCGGAAGCGACAACTTCGACCCGGCGCTGTCGAGCTTCTGGCTGTTCCTGCTTGGATATGGTTTTTCTTGCGCGCTGATCATCGGATTCGGTGAAAAACTCAGGCGAGCCAGGCGCGACCTGTCTGCCGAAGCGGCACAACGCCGGCGTGCCGAACAGGCCGCCCATCAGAGCGAGCAGGATTTTCGCAATGCGGTTGAATTGAACCCGCAAGTCTGCTGGACCGCCCTGCCCGACGGACAGATCGAATACCTGTCAGAGCGCTGGCGCGAATGGACCGGCATCGCCAGCGTGGCTGATGCTTGGCGCCAGGGGTTGCACCCGGAAGATCGCACCCGCTCTATCGATGCCTGGGCGCAGGCTGCTCGAATCGGACAAACCTACGACGTCGAGCACCGGATTCGCCATGCGGATGGCAGCTATCGATGGGCTCGCTCGCGTGCCAATCCGCGGCGTGACGCAGCGGGTCGGGTCGTCAAATGGTATGGCTCGACCGAAGATATCCACGAAGCCAAACTGGCGGCGGCGGCGCTGGAGAACCTGAATGCAACGCTTGAACAGCAGGTCGCTGAGCGGACCGCCGAGTTGCAGGCGAGTGAAGCGCGCATGCGCGCGGTCTTTTCCACCACTTACCAGTTTCAGTGCTTGCTCAAGCCCGACGGGGTCGTGCTGGATGCCAACGCGGTGGCGCTGCGTGGCATGGGAGCAGGTCTCGGCGAGGTAGTCGGCCGGTTTTTCTGGGAGACGCCCTGGTTCACGGCGACGCCCGGCATGCCCGAGCAGGTGAAAAGCGACGTTCAGATCGTGGCCACAGGCAAAAACGTCCATCGCGAGATCACGGTCAAGCTGCCGACGGGCGAGCGGATATTCGATTTTGCGATGCGTCCGGTCATCGAGTCGGATGGCTCGATTACCGCCATCGTGCCCGAGGGTGTCGACATCACCGAACGACATCGTGCCGAGCGCCAGTTGCGCACCGCGCAAAAGATGCATTCGGTCGGGCACCTCACCGGTGGCATTGCACATGATTTCAACAACCTGCTGCAGGTCATTTCGTCGAACCTGCAGTTGATCGGGCGGCGCACCGCGGGCGATGCGGCAATCGAGAAACGTCTGGCGGTGGCTGGTGATGCGATCGACCGTGGCGCCAGGCTCGCTGCACAGTTGCTCGCCTTCGGCCGGCGTCAGGCCTTGCAGCCCAAAGTGCTCGATATTGGCCAGTTGATCCGCGGCATGGCTGATACGCTGCGTCGCGCAACCGGCCCGTCGATCGACATCGAGACCGAGGTCCAGGACGGCCTGTGGAACACCCTGGTAGATCCAGCCCAGATTGAACTGGCGCTCTTGAACCTTGCACACAATGCGCGTGACGCGGTCGGCGGCAGCGGCCGCCTGATGATCTCGGTCGAGAACGTGGTTCTGAACGAGGGCCAGGGCCACGCCCACGATGGCGCCTCAGCTGGCGAACACGTGGTGGTGGCGGTGCGCGACAACGGGCGTGGCATGTCGGCTGAGGTGCTGGCTCAGGCCTGCGAGCCGTTTTTCTCGACCAAGCCAGTCGACACCGGTTCCGGACTCGGCCTGTCGATGGTCTATGGCTTCGTCAAGCAGTCTGGCGGGCATGTCGTGATCCACAGCGAGGTGGGGCGCGGAACCACGGTCAGTCTGCACTTTCCGCGTTCCACTCGCGAGCCGGACGTGCTCGAGGACCAGACCGAAGGGCCGCTGCTCGGCGGCACCGAGACTGTCTTGATCGCAGAAGACGACGCCAACGTGCGCAACGCGGCCGCAGAGATGCTGGGCGAGCTTGGCTATCACGTCGTGACTGCCGCCGATGCCGCCGCCGCATTGGAAATCATCGAGCGCGGCACTGAATCGATTGATCTGCTGTTCAGCGACATCGTGATGCCCGGGCCGCTCAAGAGCATCGACCTTGCGCACCGCGCCAGACAGCGTCTGCCTGATCTGGCGCTGCTGTTCACGTCCGGCTATACCAATCGCGAAGCTTTCGACGGCAAGGCATTCAATCCGACCGCCGCGCTGCTGCCCAAGCCGTATAGCCGCGATGGCCTTGGCCGCAATGTTCGTTCGGCACTCGATCGGGTGGCGACGCCGCAGACCATGGCGGTTGCCAAACCGGACTTTGGCGATGACAACGACGGAAGTCATGCGGACGCAAAACCGCGAGCTGATGACGAGCCTTCGCTGAACATCCTGCTGGTCGAAGACGACGAAGGTCTGCGCGTTATTACCGGTGAATTGATTCGAGATCTTGGCCACCGTGTCGCCGAAGCCGGCAGCGCCGAGCAGGCGATGGCCATGCTGTCTGATCAGCCCTTCGACGTGCTGATGACCGACATCCAGTTGCCCGGACAGTCTGGCGAGGTGTTTGCCGCGCTCGCGAGAACTGTTCAACCGGACCTCGGCATCATCTTCGCCACCGGCGGCAACAAGGTTTCGCAGAGCTTCGACGGCACCGACGGTCCGGTGCTGCTGCGCAAGCCATTCGACATCGAAGCGATCATCGCCGCACTGAAATCTGCCGCGCGATAGGCTGGCCGAGCGCCGGCCCGTCGGCGTGCGGAACGCATTGTCTTCAGGTGGGGACAATGGGCTGTCAACTCCGTCATGATGAATTTCTGGGATAAACATGTTCGAACCACAGTCGCTCGAAGAAGGAAGTGCCCATCCGCGGGGCGCGACACCGATGGAAGGGGGTGTCAATTTCGCGTTGTTTTCGGCCCATGCGTCGCGCGTGGAGGTCTGCGTGTTTGACGATTCAGGAGAACGCGAGCTTGCCCGGGTCGCCTTGCCGGAGTTTACCGACGAGGTCTGGCATGGCTTCATTCCGGGTTTGAAAGCGGGTACCCGCTACGGCTATCGGGTGCACGGCCCCTACGAGCCGGAGAACGGACACCGCTTCAATCCGAACAAGTTGCTGCTCGACCCGTATGCCAAGGCGCACCTGGGTGAGCTCAAGTGGGGCGCCGAATTATTCGGCTACACGGTCGGTCACGCGGACGCCGACCTCAGCTTCGACGAGCGCGACAGCGCGCACCTGGTGCCGAAATGCGTGGTCGTCGATTCGCAGTTCAATTGGCAACAGCCCGCCAAGGTTCGGGTGCCGTGGGATCACACGGTGCTGTACGAGGCACATGTGCGCGGCTTCACCAAGCGCCACCCGCAGCTGCCTGAGCACCTGCGCGGCACATTTGCCGGAATGGCGCGCGACGAGGTGTTGAATCATCTCCGCAGCCTCGGCGTTACCAGCGTCGAACTGCTGCCGGTGCAGATGTTTCTGGACCAGTCATTCCTGATCGAGAAGGGCCTGAGCAATTTCTGGGGCTACGACACGATCGGGTTTTTTGCGGTTCACCCACGCTACCAATCCGAGCCCTCGATCGACGAATTCAAGAACATGGTCGACCGTTTTCATCAGCACGGTCTCGAGGTGATTCTGGACGTTGTCTACAACCACACGCCCGAAGGCAATGAACTCGGGCCGACGATTTCCTTCAAGGGCATCGACAACGCCAGCTATTACCGCTTGCTGCCGGAGCAACCGCGTTTCTACATCAACGATACCGGGACCGGCAACACCCTCAATCTGAGCCATCCACGGGTGCTGCAGATGGTCACCGACAGCTTGCGTTATTGGGTGACCGAAATGCACGTCGACGGCTTCCGCTTCGACCTGGCGACCATCTTGGCCAGGGAAACCTACGGCTTCGACGAAGGCGGCGGGTTCCTTGACAGCTGCCGGCAGGATCCGCTGTTGTCCGGCGTCAAGCTGATCGCTGAACCATGGGATTGCGGTCCGGGCGGCTACCAGTTCAGCCATTTCCCGCCCGGCTGGGCCGAATGGAACGATCGCTACCGCGATACCGTGCGGGCATTCTGGAAAGGCGACGAAGGGCTGGTGTCGGCGATGGCCGGTTGCCTGACCGCCAGTGGTGATCAGTTCAATCATCGCGGCCGCCGGCCTTGGGCGAGCGTCAACTTTCTGACCGCCCACGACGGCTTCACGCTGGCCGATCTGGTCAGCTACAACGACAAGCACAACGAAGCCAACGGCGAAGATGGCCGGGATGGCCACTCGGACAACCTGTCCTGGAACGGTGGTGCCGAGGGTCCGACCGACGATCCGCAGATTCAGGCGCTGCGCCGCCGGCAGCAGCGCAACCTGCTGGCGACATTGTTGCTGTCGCAGGGTACGCCGATGCTGCTGGCCGGCGACGAGTTCGGGCGCAGCCAGCACGGTAACAACAACGCCTATTGCCAGGATGGCGAAATTTCCTGGGTCGACTGGGAAGCGATCGATGAACACGGCCTTGGACTGAACCGATTCAGCAGGCGGCTGCTGAGCCTGCGGCGATCACTGCCGGTGTTGCGGCGCAATCGCTTCCTGACCGGCAACGACTCCGAGAGCCTGGGCTACAAGGATGTGACCTGGCTGAGCCCCGCTGGTGTCGAGATGTCCGAAGAGCAATGGACCGACGCGCACACCCGCTGTTTCGGCATGTTGCTCGACGGCAGGGCGCGGGTTTCATCGATCCCGCGGCCCGGAACGGATGCTAGCGTGCTCCTGATCTTCAACGCCTGGCACGAAGCGATCGATTTCATGCTGCCGCCGCTGCCGAAAGATACCAAATGGTCGCGCCTGTTCGATACATCGCTCGAGCAACAGGCGCTGGAAGATTGTGAACCGGGTCAGGCGCACGACGTGGCCGGCCGGTCGGTGATCGCATTTGTCACCGAGGGCGCCGGCCAGCCGTCGGACTGGCTGCACGCGTTGCTGGCGTCTCTCGACTGAACGCCGACCGGGCGTGGCGTCAGCGCTGCCCGAACGCGGCGCCCTTGAACAAATCCTTGAACTCGCGCGGCTGCGAGCGCCAGTATGGCTTCGGTGCATCGACCTGCGCACCCAGCCGGGCCGCAGCATGCCATGGCCAGCGCGGGTCGTAGAGGATGCCGCGGGCCAGCGCCACCGCATCGGCTTCCCCGTTCGCGATGATCGCTTCGGCCTGTTCGGGCTCGGTGATCAGCCCGACGGCGACGGTCGGCAGGCCGACGGCTGCCTTGACCTTTTGCGCCAATGGCACTTGATAGCCCGGCCCCAGCCGAATCGTCTGCAAAGGCGAGACGCCGCCGCTGGAGACGTGGATGGCCGCGCAGCCGCGGGCCTTCAATGCGTGTGCGAAGGCGATCGTGCTGTCGATGTCCCATCCGCCGTCGACCCAGTCGGTGCCTGAAACACGAACCCATACGGGGCGCTCGGACGGAAAGGCCTCGCGCACCACATCGAACACCTCCAGCGCAAAACGCATCCGGTTGGCCAGAGTGCCACCGTATTCGTCCTCGCGCCGGTTCGAAAGTGGCGACAGGAACTGATGCAGCAGGTAGCCATGCGCCGCATGGATTTCGATGCCATCGATGCCCAAGCGCGCTGCGCGGCGGGCCGTGGCGGCGAAGTCTTCGCGGATCCGGCGCATGCCTGCTGCGTCCAGCGAGGCTGGTGCCACTTCGTTGACACCATGCGGCAGCGCTGATGGCGCCACGGCTTGCCAGCCAGTCGGCTCGTCCGGCCTGACCTGCAGGCCGCCATCCCACGGCTTGCGGCTCGATGATTTGCGCCCGGCGTGGGCCAGCTGAATCGCCACCGCGATCGGTGAATTTGCACGGATGGCGCCGAGCACGCGCGCGAGCGCGGTCTCGTTGGCATCGCTGTACAAGCCGAGGTCGCCCGCCGTGATGCGGCCCTGCGCCGAGACGGCTGTGGCCTCGATCGTCAACAGCGCCGCGCCCGACAGCGCCAGATGTCCGAGGTGGATCAGGTGCCAGTCGCCGGCGCTGCCGTTGACCGCGGAGTACTGGCACATCGGCGCGACGATGATGCGGTTGGCGAGTTCCAGCCCGCCAATGCAAAGAGGGGTGAACAGTTGGCTCATGGCCCGATTCTGGGCCAGCGCGGCCGTTGCCGCTTCAGCCCATCACGTGTGCGGGCAACCAGGTCGCCAATCCCGGAAATACGCACAAGATGAAGATCGCCAGCACCATGCACAGCATGAACGGAAACGCGCCCTTCAGGATGGTCGGCAAGCTGACATCGGGGACGATCCCGTTGATGACGAACAGGTTCAGCCCGACCGGTGGCGTGATCAGGCCGAGTTCCATGTTGATCGTCAGGATGACGCCGAACCAGATCGGATCGAAGCCGGCTGCCGTGATTACCGGCATCAGGATCGGCGTGGTCATCAAGATGATCGCAGCCGGCGGCAGAAAGCAGCCCGCCACCAGCAGCATCAGGTTGATCATCGCGAGGATGATCCAGCGGTTGACCTGCATCTCGCCGATCGAGGTGGCCACCGCCTGGGTCACCTGCAGCGACGACATCATGTAGCCGAACAGGATCGAGGTGCCGATGATCATCAGCAACATGCCCGATTCGCGCAGGCCGTCGCGCAGGATGTGCCACAGGTCGGCGACGGTCCAGACGCGGTAGATCACGATCACCATCAGCAAACACAGGGCGGCGCCAACCCCGGCTGCCTCCGACGGTGTGGCGATGCCGCCGTACAAGGCGTAGACGACGCCGACGATCACGGCAATGAACGGCAGCAGCTTGGGTAGCAGCTCGAACTTTTCCTTGATCGAATAGACGCGGTCTTGATCGACCAGCACGGTGCCGCGTTTCCAGCTGATGAACAGCGCCCACAACATGAACAGCACGACCAGCAGCACGCCCGGAATGATGCCGGCGATGAACAGCCGACCGATCGAGGTTTCCGAGGCGATGCCGTACAGGATCATCGTGATGCTGGGCGGAATCAGGATGCCCAGCGTGC
>JBDTQC010000046.1:0-12677 GCA_039932405.1 Ideonella sp. | reverse complement strand
GTGCAACACGGCACCCGGTTGCGCGCGCGGCGCCAGCGTGGCGTCTTCGGCATAGGCTCGATCGGCGAAGATCTCCGATGCCACCGGCAGCCCTGCCCGCTCGCCTGCCGTCAACAGTTCTGACAAGGCCGGCGCCAGCAGGATCAGCGTGCGGTCAAAGGCCCGCACAGCGCGCGCCACGCTATCCGCCAATGCCCCATCCACGCAGGCCTGGTTGCTCAAGGCACCGTGCGGCTTGACATGGGTCAGACGCCCGCCCTCGGCCGCCGCCATGCCGGCCAGTGCACCGATCTGATAGATCACCGCCGCCTCGAGCTCGGCGGGCGTCATCTTCATCGGGCGACGCCCGAAACCCTGCAGATCGGGGTAGGCGGGATGGGCGCCGAGGCCGACCTCGGCAGCCAGCGCCGTGCGCACCGTCTGGCGCATCACCAGCGGATCGCCGGCGTGAAATCCGCAGGCAATGTTGGCTGAGCGCACCACACCCAGCAGCGCCGCGTCCTCACCCATTGTCCAGGCGCCAAACGACTCGCCAAGATCGGCATTGAGGTTGATCAGTCTGGGCATGTGTTCATCTGCTCGTTTGATGGTTGATGGTGGCTGCCGGCGGGTCGGCGCGTGCCAGCGCATCGACCACACCACTCACCAGGTTGCAAGCATAGATGGCGGCTTCGTCGATGCCACCGATCAGCAAGGGGCGCAGACCGGCAATCAAGGCGAGGGTGTGCACCTCGGCCACGCGCGCCAGCCGCTCGGCCTCGTCGGCGTCGATCAGTTCGAAGCGCACGGACTGGCCGGGTCGGGCAGCGGCCAGACGCGGCAGATCAGCACCGATGACAGTGCCGATCTTTGGATAGCCTCCCGCTGTCTGGGCATCGGCCAGCAGCACGATCGGCTGGCCGTTGCCTGGCACCTGGATGGAGCCCGGAACCGTCGCATCCGACACGATCTCGCGCGCACCCAGGTGTTCAAGTGTCGGCCCTTCGAGCCGGATGCCCATACGATCGGCGTCGCCGGTGACCCGATACTCGGCCATTCCAAATGCCGCCAAGGTAGCAGCCGAAAAGTGATCCGCTTGCGGGCCGGCGACGATGCGGATCGGGGAGCCTGCATCGATTGGCACCGCGGGCAACATCTGCTCGCGCCGCTCGCTTGCAATGGCCGCCGGTATGCGCGCGCCGGCGGACAACACTCGCCCATCGATGCCGCCGAGCAGCGCCCGTGAATAGGTCGACGCACTGCCGAGCACCTGCGGCAGGGTCAGACCCTCGACGGCAACCACCGCAATCCGGTTGTGTTCGAGCTTGCGCAAGCGCAGCATGTCGCCATCGGCCAGGCAGATTGAGCGCCATGCGCCCAACACGCGCCGCTCGCCACCTGCCTCCACCTCGATCACTGCATCACCCGCAACAGCCACCCGCAGCGCGCCACCGCGAGCGGCCAGTTGCAAACCACCGTCGAAACACTCGATGACGGGCACGGTCTGCGCATTGCCAACCAGCGCATTGGCAATGCGCATCAGACGCGGGTCGAGTACGCCAGCCCAAGGCACACCCACCCGGCGCAGACCGCGCCGCCCGAAATCCTGCACCGATGCGTACGCGCCGGGCGCCATCACCTCGATTGCGGCTGTCATGGCGATTTGGCAATTGCGACCGATGCAGCGGCATCGGTCTGCCAGATCGCTGGGTCGATCTCGCCTGCCCGGATCGCCACCGCCAGCCGCTCGAATTCCGCCATCCGAACCGGCTCGAAACAGACCCTGTCGCCAACGCCGAGCAATGCCGGGGCAGTGCGATTCGCATCGAACAGCGGCACCGGGCATCGGCCCAGCAGGTGCCAGCCGCCCGGGCTTTCCCATGGATAGATGGCGGTCAGCCCGCCGGCAATCGCGACACTGCCGGCCGGCACCCGCACGCGCGGCTGGCTTCGGCGCGGCAGGTTCAATTGCGACGCCACGTCGCCCATGAACGAACAGCCGGGCAGAAAACCCAGCATGTAGACATTCACTTCGGTTGTGCTGTGCAAATTGATCACGTCTTCGACGCTCAATGCGGCGGCCCGCGCAATCTCGGCCAGATCAGGCCCGGCGTCGCCTTCGTAGCAAACCGGCAGCCGCCAGCGCCGACCCGGCACCGGCGCTGCATGTTCCGCGATCAGCAAGATGGGCTGCAGGGCTTCAATCAAGGCGCTGCGTCCGGTCAGCAACGGATCGAAAAACAGCGTCAGCGAGCGAAACGTCGGCATCGTCTCGATCAAGCCGGGCATGCCACCGGCGGTCTGCAGCCGCGCGATCTCGGTATCCAGCGCGCGGACCGCAGCGAGCATTGCCGGATCGATCCGGTCGCCGAACTCGACCGTGAAAGCGGCGTCGCCAGAATCGAGCACGCGAACAGTCATTGCAGTGATCCGACACGGGGGCAAAGCGAGCCCGCTTCGATCATCGTCATCTACATCCGGCTGGGCAGCCAGAGAATCAGGTCCTGCAAAAAATACGACAGGACGGCCGCCAGCAGCATGAGAAAGAACATCGGCGTGGCGGTGCGCGCAATATAGGTGAGATCGTGTTTGGTCAGCCCCTGCAACACGAACAGGTTGAGTCCGACCGGCGGCGTGATCTGCGCCAACTCGACCAGCAACACCGTGAACACGCCGAACCAGATCAGATCGAATCCGGCCGCCTGGATGGTGGGCAACAGCACGCCGATGGTGAGCACGACCATCGAGATGCCGTCGAGAAAACAACCAAGCACCAGATAGAACAACGTCAGCGCAATCACCAGCGCGAAGGGCGACAGATGTTGCGCAGTGATGAACTCGGCCAGATGCCGCGGCAGACCGACGAAGCCCATCGCCAGCGTCAGGAAGGCCGCACCGGCCAGGATCAGCCCGATCATGCAGTAGACGCGGCAGGCCGCGCCCAGGCCCTCGGTAAACGATTTCCAGCTCAGGCTGCCTTCCAATGCGGCCAGCACGAACGAACCGAGCACGCCGATTGCAGCGGCTTCGGTGGCAGTGGCTACGCCCGAGTAGATCGACCCCAGCACGGCACCGATCAACCCCACGACCGGGATCAGGTGGCGCGATGCATACAGCTTTCCGGCCAGATTGAGCGACTCCTCGGCGGCCGGAATCTTCGACGGATTGAGCAACGCCCAGACAATGATGTAGCCCATGAACAAGGCTGCTAACACGATGCCCGGAATGATGCCGGCGATGAACAACTTGGCAATCGAGACGTCGGCCGCAACCCCGTAGACGATCATGATGATCGACGGCGGAATCAGCAATCCCAGCGTGGCGGCACCGGCCAGCGTGCCGACTGCCAACGATTCCGGATAGCCGCGCGCGCGCAATTCGGGCAGCGCGATGCGGCCGATGGTGGCACAGGTGGCGGCCGATGATCCCGATACCGCGGCAAAGATGGTGCTGCCGATGACGTTGACATGCAGCAGACGGCCGGGCAAGGCATTCAGCCACGGCGCCAGGCCCTTGAACATGTCTTCGCTGAGCTTGGTACGAAACAGAATTTCACCCATCCACAGGAACAGTGGCAGCGCAGTCAGCGTCCAGCTCGACGTCGAACCCCAGATCGTCAGCACCATGCTGTCGCCGACCGGCCGACTGGTCGCGAAATTCATCGCGATCAATCCCACGCCGGACAAGGCCAGACCGATCCACAAACCAGATGCGAGCGCGACGAACAGCAGCACGATCAATGCCGAGGCAAGCAGAATGTCCATGGCGGGTCCAGGTTGAGTGCTTCGGTGGGTCAATCAATCGGCGTGGAGTGCTTCGGCCGAAGCCTCGGCAAAAAACGGCTGACCCGAGATGCGTGCCCACAGCGCCTGGACGAAGGCCAGCGCAAAGCCGATGCAGCCCAGCGCCATGCTCACCTGCGGGATCCACAGCGGCGTTGCGTCGCCAGTCGCCGCCACGTCATGCAAGGTATACGACACCCAGACCAGCCGCACTGCAAACCACGCCAGGTACACGCAGAAGGCCGCGCCAAGCAGCAGCGCGAGCATTTCCAGGCGACCGCGCAAACCGGCGCTGACATGGTCGAGCAGCAGCGTGGCGCGAATATGCTCGTTGTTCTGAAATGTTGCCGGCAGCGCCAGAAACAACGCCGCAGCAATCGCGTAGCCGGCGTAGCCATCGAGGCCAGGCAGGTTCCACAGGAAGATCCGGGCTGAAATGTTCAGCATGATGGCGACGAATGCGCCGCACATCGCCACACCGGACAGCACCAGCAGCAATTTGTAGAAGCCAAAAGCCAGGCGATTCAGCATCGTCGCTCCCGTCTAGATCGATCCGTGGGCACCGCAACCCGACCGGGCCACGGTGGTACTGCCGGTCTACTTCTTGCGATACGCGTCGATGATGGTCTTGCCGTCGGGGCCAGCCGATGCCAGCCATTCGTTGGTCATCTGCTCGCCGATCTTCTGCAGCGCGGCACGCACGCTTTCGGACGGCTGCGCAACCTTTACGCCGTTGTCGGCAAGGATCTTGATTGAATCGGTATCGACCTGCTCGCTGGCCTTCCAGCCGCGAAGCTCGGCCTCGGCGGCGGCTTTCAGCAGCGCATCCTGGGTCGGTTTGTCGAGCGCGTCGAACGCCTTGATGCTGACCACGGTCACATTGCGCGGCAACCAGCCGTTGACCGGGTAGAAATATTTGACCTGCTCGTACAGCTTGCCGTCGGCACCGCTGGCGCTGGACGTCAGGAAGTTGTTGGCCGCGCCAGTGGCCAGGGCCTGGCCAAGCTCAGGCAACTGGATCGTCACTGGCGCTGCGCCCAGCATCTGTGCGATCTTCGTCGTCGCCGGGCTGTAGGCCCGCATCTTGGTGCCCTTGAAATCTTCGACGCTGTTGATCGGCTTGACCGAATAGAGCGACTGGCCGGGCCAAGGCACTGAGAACAGCACCCGCATGCCCTGCGCTGCGAGCACCTTGCCCTGGACTGGCTTGGATGCTTCGTACAGCCGCCTGGCGTCGGCATAACTGGTGGCCAGAAACGGAATCGAGTCGGCGCCGAACAGCGGATTCTCGTTGGCCATGCCTGAGATGATGAACTCGCCGGCCTGCGCCAATCCGGTCTGCACCGCGCGCTTGATCTCCGGCTGCTTGAACAACGACGCGCCCGAGTGCACCGTGATCTCGAGCTTGCCATTGGTGGCGGCTTTCACATCGCTGGCGAACTGCTCCAGGTTCTTGGTCTGGAAGGTATTGCTGCCATAGCCGCTGGGCAAGTCCCACTTGGTCTGCGCGCAAGCCGCGCCGGCGAAAGCGATTGCCGTCAAGCCGAAGATGATCGATTTCATGCGGTTCTCCTTGGGTTTGCCATCAATTGCTGGCGAGTTGGTGGTTGAGCAGGTCAGTGATCAGCATCGCGCCCGGGGCGTGCGTGATGCAGAACGTCGGGCGGGCCCTTTGCAGAGCCGCCTGCGGTGTCACACCGCAAGCCCAGAATACCGGCAGCTCATCGGGCGCAATGCTCACCGCGTCGCCGTAGTCGGGGCGCATCAGATCGGTGATGCCGATCAGCGAAGGGTCGCCGATATGGACGGGCGCACCATGCACCGCCGGAAAACGCGAGGTGATCTGGACCGCCCGGATCGCGTCGGCGGCGAGCAGCGGCCGCATCGACACCACCAGCGGACCGCCGAATGCACCTGCCACCTGTGTCTCGCGCGACGTCCGGTACATCGGCACGTTGCAGCCCTGCTCGATGTGACGAACCGGGATTCCCTCGGAGCGCATGGCCCATTCAAACGAAAACGAACAGCCGATCACGAAAGCAACCAGATCGCTGCGCCACAGGTCGCGGACGTCACCACATTCGCCGACCATCTCCCCATCGCGCCAAAGCCGGTAACGCGGCAGGTCAGTGCGCAGATCGATCGCACTCCCCAGCATCGGCATTGCCGGGTCGCCGGCATCACCAACACCGATCAACGGGCAGGGGCGCGGGTTGCGGTGGCAATAGAGCAGGAAGTCGTGTGCGTCAGCTGCGGGCAGGATGACCAGATTGCCCTGCACCAGATCGTCAGCAAGGCCGCTGGTATGCCGAGTCAGCTCGCCGCTGCGGATGCGCTCGCGCAGTGCCGCCCCGCGGCGCGCCGCATCGGCGTCGAAGATCAATGCTGGAGCCTGCATGAATGAATGCCCTTCGCTGAAGCCTCGGAGTCGGGTTTTTCAATTGATTCCCGACCGACACGGCATCATGCATTTGCAGTGCGGCGATGGCAAACAAAAGTTTTCTCGCTCACATCAGCGAAAATTTCGATGGATCACACCCCAGGTGCTGCAGCACACTGTCCACCAGCGCCAGATGCGCTGCCGAATTCGGGTCCATCCGCCAACTCAGGTGCGTCGGCAGTGCCGGCAATGCAGACTCGCAGTTCAAGATCTTCAGCGGCATGCGGCGGCTCAGGCGATTCACTACCCGAGCAGGCAAGGTTGCCACGCCCAGTCCGTCCTCCACCAGCTGCGACATCGCGCTGATCGATGACACGGTATGAATCCGAAGCGGCGCCACGCCCGCCTGGCTCAGCAGATCGAGCAGACCCACGTGGGGCTGCGAGCCGCGCTGGAAGGTGATCAACTCGAGCGCAGCCAGGTGCGCGGTCGACCAGCGTCGGCGGCGATGGTGTTCGACGTGACCGACAAACGCCATCTCCATCGACGGCAACGCGAGTGAACGAACGCCGCTGCCCGACGCAGGCAAGGCCGCAATGATCAGGTCCAGCGTACCCCGAACGAGCAGGTCGACCAGCACCGGCGAGGTTTCCACTGTCAACTCGAGCGCCAGCATCGGATTGGCCTGGTGCACCGACCGCATCCAATCCATCAGCCACGAATGCGACGCCGACTCGAAAGCTCCCACCTTCAACGCCACCGGTCGCAGCGCATCGGTACCAATTTCCGCCTTGATCTCGCGTTGCAGCTCCAGCAGCCGTTCGGCGTGGCCGAAGAAGCGCTGGCCAGCCAGCGTGATCCGGAACTGCTTGTCGCGGCGATCGAGCAGCGGCACACCCAGTTCCTGTTCGAGCATGGAGATGCGGCTGGACATCGCCGACTGCGTCAGGTGCAGCTTCTCGGCGGCGCGCGTGAAGCTGCGCAGCATCACGACCCAATAGAACGACTCGACCGAGCGCAGATTCATCGGCTCGATTGTTGACCAGTGCCCAGGTGTTGACCAGTGAATATCAGGGGCTTCGGCATCCTGCGTTGACAATCGGTCGACACCACCCGAGGATGGCAAATCTCCCCCATGAAGCTACCCGCGCCCATTGCAGCCAACGAAACCGAGCGACTGTCAAAGTTGCGCGGGTTGATGGTGCTCGACAGCGCACCCGAGCCGATTTTCGACAATCTTGTGCAGATGGCTTCGCAGATTTGCGCTACGCCGATCGCGCTCCTGACCCTGGTCGACGAAGGCAGGCAATGGTTCAAGGCACAAACGGGGCTGCCAGAGCTGCGGCAGACCCCGCGCGATCAGGCCTTCTGGGCCGACCCAGCCGCTGCGAACGAAAAGGTATTCGAGATCGCCGACGCGACGCTGGATGATCGATTCATGGCCAATCCAATGGTCACCGGCGAGCCGCACATCCGCTTCTATGCCGGCGCACCGTTGATCTTGCCGACCGGCGAATGGATTGGAGCCCTGTGCGTGATCGACCGGCAAGCCCGCACCCTGAGCCCATCACAGTCCGACCTGTTGAGTCAGCTGGCAAAAATTGCAACCGATGCCTTGCTGATGAGGCGCGACCTGATCGAGCGCGAGCTTTCCGCGCGCAGCCTGGCCTTCATGAAACGCACCGGTCGGGTGGCCGGCGTCGGCGGCTGGGAAATCAGCCTGCCTTCCAGAGAGCTGACCTGGTCGGATGAAGCCCGTCGAATCTATGAAGTGGCCGACGGCTTTCAGCCGACGCTTCAGGAAGCCATCGGCTTTTATTCCCCCGCCGTGCGGGGCGAGATCCAGGCTTGCGTGCAGCGCGCGATCGAAACTGGACAAGGCTGGGAAACCGAGTGGCCATTGGTGACAGCGCGCGGGCGCAGCATCTGGATTCGAGCGGTCAGCGAAGTGCAGACCAGAAACGGCCAGACCGTGCGAATCGTCGGGGCGATCCAGGACATCACGGCCCGCAAGCGGCTCGAGCAGCAGGTCGCCGACAACGAACGCTTCGTGCGCCAGATCACCAACAACCTGAAGGTGCGAATTTCCTATATCGACCGGGATGGGCGCTACCGCTTCGTCAACGACGAACAATGCAGGCGCTTCGCGCTATCGCGAGAATCGATCATCGGGCGCACACGCGAGGAACTGCTCGGCCCCGACGCGCCGATCGCCAGCTATTTCAATGCGGTGTTGCAAGGCACGCCTCAGCACTTCGAATTTGATGATCGAATGCATGGCGAACTGTTGCGCTTCGAAGGCCGCCTCGCTCCCGATCTGGCCGACGACGGCACGGTGCAGGGTTTCTTCGCAACCGCCATCGACATCACCGACCGCAGTCGGGCCGAGCGGACCCTGCGCGTGCTGACCACGATTCTCGAACTCTCCACGGATTTCGTCGTGCAGTCCGATTCTCGCGGAGCCATCGTGTACATGAACCCGGCCGCGCGTCGGGTATTCGGATTGGCCGTCGATGCCCCGCTCGACGCTTGCAACATCGAGCGCGTCAATACGCCTGAAACCAATCTCATGTTTACCCAGCTGATGCTGCCGACCGTCCAGTCGCAAGGCTATTGGCAGGGCGAGACATCGATCGTCGCGGCTGGCGGAGCGATGCTGCCGGTCAGCCACCTGTTGATCGGGCACCGCGGCGGCGATGGCAGCATCGAGCGCTTCTCCGCGGTGATGCGCGATTTTTCCAGCGAGATCGAATCCCGACAGCAGTCGCTGCGTCAGACGGCCATTCTGCGGTCGGTGACCGACGCACTGCCGGCACTGGTCTGTGCGGTCGACAACGCCTTGCGCTTTCGCTTCGTCAACAATGCCTTCGAGCGCTGGCACGGCCTGTCTCGCGAGCAGGTGATCGGTCAACCGGTTGCCGAACTGATGGCCGAAGAAGCCGAGCGCGACCGGGAATGGATCGAACGGGCGCTGCGTGGTGAGACGGTCCAGTTCGAATGCCACTATCCGGACCGACCCGGCCGGCCGACGCTGGCCGTCAGCCTCATTCCTGTGGTGCTCGAGGATGGCTCGATCGACGGATTCGTCGACGTGGCGCTCGACATCACCGAGCACCGGCATGAACAGGAGCGCCTGCAGGAGCTGGCCGAGCGTGATCCCCTGACCGAACTGCTGAACCGCGCCGGTTTCGAAGGCCGGCTCGAGCGCGCGCTGGCGCAAGGCAAAGCGGCCGAGCAGGCCTTGCTCTTCATTGACCTCGACCACTTCAAGCCGGTCAACGATACGCACGGCCACCTGATGGGCGACAAATTGCTGCAGCGCTTTGCCACCCGCCTCGCCAAACTGGTGCGTCCAACCGATGCGATTGCCCGCCTGGGCGGCGACGAGTTTGCGATTTTGCTGGATGGTGTGCGTGATCTGTCGGTGGCACAGGCGGTTGCGGCGAAGGTGCTCGACGCGGCCAGTCAACGCTTCAAGATCGATGGCGTCGAATTGCAGATCGGTGCCAGCGTCGGCGTCGCGCTGGGTTCGGATGGCAAGCATGGCGGCCGCGATCTGCTGACCCGCGCCGATGCCCATCTCTACCGCGCGAAGCAGACGGGGCGCGGTCGACAGGCCAGCGACGCCAGCGATGGGCGCGCGCCGGACGGTCCCGATGCCGACCCCAGCGGCAGTTAGCCCATGGCGATATTCGAGCGCGAACAAACCATCACCGCCTTGCTGGCACGCTGCGTATTCACGACGCTGCTATTCGCCGCAACGATGGTGGGCTGCGTCGGATTGTTCGGACCACGCACCATCGTCGTCAGCGATGCCGAGCTGAGCCAGCGCCTGGCGGCACGCTTCCCGATCGAACGCCGCTGGCTCGAGATCTTCGACCTGCGCCTGTCGAACCCGCAGGTCAGCAGCCATGCGCCATCCGGCCGGCTGCGTGTCGAAGTGGATATCCGCCTCGGACAACGCCTCACCGGTACGGGCACAGCCGCGCGATTGCTGCTGTTCGCACGTCCGAGGTACGAGCCCAGCGATCACAGCATTCGCATCACCGATATCAAACTCGATGCTCTGCGCATCGATGGCGGCGCTGAATCACTCCTCGGGCGAGGCGCGGCATGGCCTTCAGCCATGCTCGCCCAGGCGCTCGAAGACCGGACGATCTACCAATTCAATGCCAGACAGTTGGCCGATCTTGAACGGCAGGGATTGGTGTTGCGCAACCTCGAAGTCGGCGAGCGCGGCTTGACGTTGAACTTTGATCCGGCTTGATCAGTCCGACGTAGACAACTGCTGATCAGCGATCGAGCGCCGCCACCCACTCCACCAAGGCATCGAGCACCGCGGTGGCGGCCGGTGCGTCGGGGTGATTGATCAGGGCGGAAACCGCATACACCCTGCCACTTCTGGACCGAACGAAACCTGCAATCGCACGAACGTCGAGCAGGCTGCCCGTCTTGAGATAGGCCCGTCCGACGGCCGGTCCTTCGCGCATGCGTCCGGCCAAGGTGCCGTCGACCCCGGCCACCGGCAATGAGTCGACGAACAGGCGCGCGTTTTTGTCGTACCACGCCTGACGCAGCAACTGCACCATCGCACGCGGTTTGCCGCGCTCGGCGCGCGAGAGCCCGGATCCGCTGTCGATCTCGATGTCGCCAGCCGGCACACCACGGGTGCGCAGCCATTGCTGCATGCGCTCGATCGACGCGCCGGCAGTTGCCGCCTTGGTAGGAAAGCCGGGCGACAACGACAACATCAGCGCGCGCGCAGCCATGTTGTCGCTGGTCTTGTTGATTTCGTGCACCAGTTGCGGCAGGCTTTGCGAGTTCAACGTCGAAAAAAGTGCTGGCAGCGGTGCGGCAACCGGCGCCTTTGCGGCAGCGCCCGGCTTGCCGGCATTGGCGGCAACCGGTTCGGCAACCGACCGGTCGATCACGTGGCCATCGAGCGCACCGCCGGCTTGCGTCCAGAGTCCGCCGACGGCGCGCGCTGTCAGGTCGCTGTCCGACAGCAGTGCAAACGCCTTGCTGTGCTGCCCGCAGGCGGCACCCCAGTTGCCGGTGACACGCAACTGGCGTTGTATGGCATCGGCAGGTGCTTGCTCCCACTCGGCCTTGGCCACACAACCGCGGCCCATCCTCACCTCGTTGACAAGTGTCACGTCGGCCAATGGGGGCTGCAGGCTCAGGCCGGCGAGTCTTCCGGAAGCCGGCTCGACCTGCAGACGCAGCACGCCGTCGCCCAGACTCAAGGCATCGGGCCAGTTGTGATGGGGGCGCTCGGGTCCGGGCCGCGGCGCCAGCGCCTGGTCGCGCTCGGTCAGGTGAAAGGCCAGGCGGTCCAGCACGATGTTGCCGCCGATTTCGCGCAACACCTTGCTCTGGAGCTCGGCAAACCATTTCGACAGCTCTTCGCTGCGCAAGCGGGAGTCGCCGCCGCCGACGATCAGCAGGTCACCGTCGAGCCGCCCGTTTTCAATCGTTCCGAGCAGGCGCGCCTCTGTGCGCCATCGGTAGGCCGGCCCGAGCAAGTCGAGTGCTGCCAGTGTGGTGACCACCTTCGCCGTAGATGCCAGGACGAATTTCTCTTCGGCATTGAGCGCCAGCAACGGAATCGGTTGATCGACCGCCTGGATAAACAAACCGAGCTGGCCGATCGGCACCCCGGTCTGCCCCAGCGCCCGGATCACCGGATCGGGCAGGCCGCGATACAACGTCGGCGTGGCGCCATTGGCGGTCGGCGGGAAATAGTTGCGCGGGGGTGCGGCACCCGCATGGGCGCAGGCTGATTGGCTGGCGACGGCAATCGGCAACGCTGCCAAAATTGCCCGGCCAAGCGACAGTCGAAGCCGATTGCGCGACGGTACGCCGCCCGTAGGTCCGCCTGAGCGCTTCAACGCCGCAGTGAATCGACCGATCGAGGAAGGCAGACTGAAGCAGCGCATGGCTGGCGGGTCGGGCACAATTCGGCGCCCCGGCAAAAGCGCAAGCATAGGCGCAATGGGCAGCGCCTGCGAAGGCATTTATTCTCACGACAGGGGTTTGATTTGCGGTGCATGCGCCCGCGCCTTCAGAAGCCTCGTTCCAGCAGGTTCACGCGTTGACAACATCGAACGATTTTCCGCAGCGGCGCAGCATCCGCAGTTATGTGGTTCGTGCCGGGCGCATGGGGCCCGGACAGCAGCGTGCACTGCAGGAACTGGCGCCACGCCACGTGCTGGCGTATCAGGCGCAAGCACTCGATCTGCCGGCCGTCTTCGGGCGGGCGGCGCCAGTGATACTGGAAATCGGCTTCGGAATGGGCGCCGCTACGGCGCTGATCGCACAGACGCGGCCACACACCGATTTTCTCGGCGTCGAGGTTCATCCGCCCGGCGTCGGCGCGCTGTTGCAGCAGATCGAGGCACTCGGCCTGAGCAACTTGCGGCTGATTCAGCACGACGCGGTTGAAGTGATCGAGCACATGCTCGCGCCGGCGACGCTGGCCGGGGTCCACCTCTATTTCCCGGATCCGTGGCCCAAGAAGAAGCACCACAAGCGGC
>JBDTQC010000045.1:0-12892 GCA_039932405.1 Ideonella sp. | reverse complement strand
GCTCCGATGCGCCCAGCAGCCGCCCGACTCGCTCGCGCAACAGCGCCGGCGTGACCTGCTCCGCCGGCACCGGCGCATCGACTGTCAGCCCGATCCGGGTCCAGATGCCGCGCCGGAATGGCCGGCTCATCGCGGCACCGTCGACGCGCGAAAAGAACGAGCCCCACAGGTTGCTCAAGGCCATCGGAATCACCGGGGCCGGGTGCATCTCGAGCAGTTTCATCACGCCACCCTTGAATTCGCCGAGCCTGCCATCGGCCGTCAGGCCACCTTCTGGAAAGATGCAGATCATCTCGTCGTCGGCCAGCACCGCCGCAGCCTGCGCGAAGGCCCGTTCGTAGGTCTGCGCATCTTCGCGCTGCGGGGCGATCGGAATCGCCTTGGCCAGGCGGAACATCGCACCCAGCACCGGGACCTGGAATATGCGGTAGTCCATGATGAAGCGGATCGGCCGCGGACTGGCCGCCATCAGCAGGACCGCATCGACGAAACTGACATGGTTGCACACCAGGATCGCAGGACCCGTGACCGGAATGTGCCGGTCGCCGACGACCTTGAACCGATACACCAGCCGGGTCAGCAAGAACGCGACGAAGCGCAGCAGATATTCGGGTACCAGCATGAAGATGTAGAACGCCACCACCGCGTTCAGCAGCGCGGTGGTCAGGAACACCTGCGGAATGCTGAAGCCAGCCTTCAGCAGCAAGCCGACCCCGACCGAACTGACCACCATGAACAAGGCGTTGAGAATGTTGTTGGCGGCGATGATGCGCGCGCGGTGGCTGGGCTGCGAGCGCAGCTGGATCAGCGCATACATCGGCACGCTGTAAAGGCCGGCAAACAGCGCGAGCATGCCGAGATCGAACATCACCCGCCAATGCGCCGGCAAACCGATGAACGCCGCCAGCCCCAGCGCGTCGGCCGGCGGCAGGCTGCGCGACGCCAGGTACAGGTCAACCGCAAAGACAGTCATGCCGATCGCCCCGAGCGGAACCAGCCCGATCTCGACATGGCGCCGACTCAGCACCTCGCAGAGCAATGATCCGGTGCCGATGCCGATCGAAAAGACCACCAGCAGCAACGAAGCCACCTGCTCGTCGCCATGCAGGACCTCGCGCGCGAACGACGGGAATTGCGACAGGAAGACAGCGCCGAAGAACCACATCCAGGAGATGCCGAGCAGCGAGCGGAAGACAACGATGTTCTCGTGCGCCAGCTTCAGATTGCGCCAGGTTTCGCTGAACGGATTCCAGTTGATCTGCAGCCCGGGCTCGGTCGACGGGCTGATCGGAACGTAGTGCGCAGCCACCCTGCCGGCGATCGCCAACACCATGCAGGCCCACGCGGTGGCGACTGCGCCGACCTGCGGCAGCGCGATCAGCAAGCCGCCCACCACGCTGCCGAGCAGGATCGCGACGAAGGTTCCCATCTCGACCATGCCGTTGCCGCCGGTCAATTCGCGCTCGCTCAGGTGCTGCGGCAGATAGGCATACTTGACCGGCCCGAACAGCGTCGATTGCAAGCCCATCAGGAAAATGCAGCCCAACAGCAACGCCGCATCGGCGCGGTAAAAACCCCAGGCTGCAAGTCCCATGATGACGACCTCGAGCGCCTTGATCCAGCGAATCAGCAGAGCCTTGTCGTATTTATCGGCCAGTTGCCCGCTGGTCGCGGAAAACAGCAGGTAGGGCAGGATGAACAACGCCCCTATCACCAGGCCGGCCAGATCGGGCGGCATCCAGCTCACCTGCAGTTGGTAGGTCACCAGCACAGTGAAGGCGAACTTGAACAGGTTGTCGTTGCCGGCGCCGAGAAACTGGGTCCAGAAAAACGGCGCGAAGCGACGCTGCGACAACAGTGCAAACTGGTTCGGGTGATCGTGCGCGGGCTCGTCCGCCCCGGTTGTGTCGGTCAAGGTTTCACTGCCGCTGCTTGATTGATTCATGGGTTCTGCTCGGTGCTGGCTGCGGCTGAATGTAGCGGTTGTCACGGGTGACACCGATGTCAGCGGACAACAACCGGCGCCGCCCCCAATCGGCTGGCCTGCAGCCATTCGAAGACGGAGTCGACGGTCATGGTTTCGATGCGATCGCCGAAGCGCTTGGAGTTCGGGTGGTCGTCGAAGGCGATGTTGGCGCTGCTGACGCGCGCTCCCAGCCGCTGCATGGCGCCGATGTGCAAGGTGGTGGGCCGGTAAGCCTGCAATTTCAGCCAGGCCTGGGCTCGTTCTCGATCGCCTGCCGCCGGCTCCTGCGCCATCGCCAGCGTCTCGATCGCCCACTGATTGGACTGCTGGTAACGCTGCGACCACGGATAGGCCAGCATGTTGTAGGCCGGCGTGTTCATGCGAGCGAGTTGCTGGTTGTCCTTGAGGATCGGCAGCAGCCGGGCCTGCAACGCAGGATCGAGCACGACAAAGCCGAGTTGATATTCGAACAGATCGTCGAGCACGAACTCGCCGAGCCCCTGGCGAAATACCGACGCCCTTGCGCTGCCGCACTGATTGAGCTTGTGCGCGACTCGCCAAGTCGTCTGCGACCCGCCCGGTGCAGTCGATTGGTCACGATACGCAAGCCCCAGGTGCGAATACCGCAAACCGTACGACCGCAAGTCCTGACCGACACGCGCGAGTACAACCACTTGGGCGCCGCTGGCGTCGAGGGCGCGCGCCGCTGCGGCAGCCAGATCCATCGATCGTTCGACATCAGCTGCCAGCGGTAGATGCGCCTCACAGGATCGACCGGCCACGGCCTGGGTGGGTAGCAGGACGGCGGCGGCCGTGACGGCCAGCAGCAGCCTGACGAGCCAGTGCCAGCAACCCGCAGCCACCGCAGCCGGCCCCGGCCACGGCGCAATGCTCGGGCGGCTCACCGGGTCACCTGCTCGTTGTAAAGCAAGGCCTTGCCGATTTCGTTTGGGATGAACGCAATCGCGCGGCCGGCCGCCGACAAGACCCAGCCACTGCCGATCACACTGACCGCGACCGCGGTGCCCACACCCAGCGACAGCGCCGCCGCGGCGTCGCTGCCAACGGTAAAACTCATGCGCGCGCCATCGGAGGCGCGTTCCAGAACATAGACCGTCCCACGCGCGGACGCATCGACGGCCACCGCGGTCAACACCACGCCGGCCGACAGGATCATCACCGGCGCGGCAACCGACACGGCGATCGGCAACATCGACAAGGCACTGGCTTCAGACCCACCGTTTCGATGGGCACTGGACGGCAGGCTGGCTGCGACCATTGCGGTGGCGACCAGCAATCGGCCAAGCGCAGTCGCTGCGGCGCGGCGCAGACGGGCTGTCATGTCGACTCCTCATCGTTCAGATGGCGGTGCGCGCGCCCGTCGATCACCAGCGCCTCATGCGCATCGCGCAGTGTCTTGGCCAGCGTGAAGATGCTGGAGATCAGGAACAACCAGCTGACGCCGAGAAAGGCCTTGTACGACGGGCTGATCTGCATGCGCCACAAGCCCCAGCCAGTCAGGGCCATCGCAATGCCGAAGCCACCCCAGACGATCAGGCTCCAGCCCGGCGTGTCGCTGCGGCCTTGCTGCGCGTCGCGCACATATTTGGCCAGCGCGAAGGCCGTCGAGATGCAAAAGCCGTAACCCATCATCATGAATGCGCGGTCGAGGTCTTCACCCGGCAGGTAGGCCAGACCGACCACCGACAGCCCGATGGCAATCGCAAACGACGCCCACACCTGTACTTTCCAGGCCTTGCTGTCTTGGCGGACAAAAGAGGTTTGCATCGAGTTCTCACGAGTGGTTGAAGAAACTCGATGTTGTTCACTTCTGCCTGCGGGATCCATCGCTCTCGTGAGGGACTCTAAAAGCAACACGGGCGGTATCGTCAGGCGATACTTCTGTAGTGATTGACAGGAGATCAGTCCGATGACTGCCAGCCGCGACCTCGTCACCGCGTTGAAAGCCGAGCTGAAAGCCGCCGGCGTGACCTATGCCGAGCTGGCCAGACAGCTCGGGATGGCGGAAAGCAGCATCAAGCGGATTTTTTCAAAGGCGGACATGCCGCTTTCGCGGGTCGACGATGTGCTGCGCGTGCTGAAGATCGACTTCCCCGAACTGGCACGCCGCATCGCCGATGCGCAACCGCTGCGCCACCAGTTGACCTTGGCGCAGGAAACCGCAGTAGTCGCCGATCGCAAGCTGCTGCTGATCGCGATCAGTTGCCTGAGCCACTGGACCTTCGACCAGATCATCAGCACCTACACCATCAGCGACGCCGAATGCCGGGCCTACATGGCCGTGCTTGACCGACTGGGCATCATCGAAACCCGGCCGATGAACCGCTACCACCTGCGTCTGACCAAGACGTTCCGCTGGTTGCCCGACGGGCCGGTGATGGCCTTTTTCCGCGAGCACGTGGCGGCCGACTATTTCAGCGGCGGATTCGATGAAGCGGGTGAAATTCTGATGCTCGTGCACGGGCAGATCGGAACCAGTCTGGCCGGCAGCTTCGTAGAACGTCTGCAGCGCGTTGGGCAGGATTTCGCGCAACAACATCTGGCCGATCAACGCCTGGAGAGCGGGCAGAAAAAAGCGTACACGCTGGTGGTTGCGATGCGCTCATGGTGGTTCGCCGCGTTCAGCGAGATGAAGCGCATGCCATGAAAAACGAAGCCGGGGTGCGTCGCGCTGAATCAGATCGGCGTTTTCCTTCGCCAGTCCGATTGCTTGACACAAGCCCGCTCAGGCGGCGCGGTGTTCGAGCAGAAAGTTGGCGCCGTCGTACTGGCCCAGAACCTCGGTCAGATAGGGCAGAACAGTCAACATCTGATCGTGCAAGGTATACGGTGGATTGAGGATGAATACGCCGCTGCCGGCCAGCCCGAAGCCCTGTGAATCGGGGCGTTGAACCGTCAAACGCGCATGCAGCCAACTTTTCGGGGCAAGGCTTTCCAGCCGCTTCGGCAATTGGGCGGCCTCGATTTTCTGCACCTGCGGGTACCAGACCATGTAGACGCCTTCGGCGAAGCGCGTAATGGCGTCGCGCATCGCGCGCACCACCTTGCCGTAGTCACCATGCCCTTCGTAGCTGGGATCCATCACCACCAAGGCGCGCCGCGTCGACGGCGGCAACTGCGATTTCAGGCCCTCGAAACCATCTCCCATCGTCACCTCGGCGCGTCTGGCACCATCCAGGAACGACGCCAGAATGCGATGGTCGGTCGGATGCAGTTCGAATGCCCGCAACTGGTCGGTAGGGCGCAACAACATGCGGGCAAACGCCGGCGATCCGGGATATTGCTCGAGTTGACCTTCCGGATTGAAGCTTCGAACCAGCGCGAGGTAGTCGGCCACCGCCTCGGGCAGATCGTCCCGCTTCCACAAGCGGCCGATGCCTTGCTCGAACTCGCCTTTTTTCTGCGCATAGTCGCCTTCCAGAGAATAGCCACCGGCGCCTGCATGGCTGTCGACCAGCCGATACGGCTTGTCCTTCTGGTTCATGTAGCGCAGCAGCAGGCACAAGGTGACGTGCTTCAGGACATCGGCGTGATTGCCTGCGTGAAAGGCATGTCGGTAAGCGAGCATCGGATGAACCTCGGGTAAGAGTCGGCACTGTAGCGCCGCTCCAGAGCCGATCGATGCTGAGCCAGAAAGCGTCCGCCGCAATGCAATGGAGAGCATGCCGATCGCGCCGGCCAGTCCGTGCCGCCGGACCCGGCTGCTTCAGAAAAACCAGTTCAGGCAGGGATGCGCAAAAGCTGTCCGGGATAGATCTTGTCGGGATCGCTGAGCATCGGCTTGTTGGCCTCGAATATCTTCATGTAGGCGTTGGCCTTGCCATACTGACCCTTGGCGATGCCGGACAGCGTGTCGCCAGAGACAACGGTGTAGAAGCGCGAAGCTTGCGTCGACTGTGCCACCGTCATCAGGTCGTTGACAGCATGCACCCCGCGCACATTGCCGCAGCACAACACGATGCGCTCCTTGGTTGCCATGTCCTCGGCTTGACCGGACACGGTGACGGTGCTGGTCGTGCCGTCGAACTCGACCTTCAAACCCGCCGCGTCGAGTTTCTGGCTGGCGATATACGCTTCGATCGCCTTGCCAGCCTTCTCGTTGGCAGACGTCACGCGAGCCTGCTTGTCGGCCGCATCGCCAGGCCCGTCGGCTTCCTTCGGGCCAAACAGTTTTTGCCCCGCTTCCTTGAAAAAGCTGACGATACCCATGGATTCTCCTGACTGATGAAAAAGCGGAACCTGGCGGGCTCTCAAGCCCGCTGGTCGCAACCATCGTAACCGGCCCGATCTGGCTGCGCGTAAACCCCAAAGGCGCGGGCGTCGTCCGCATTCACTGACCTTTCCTGCGGGTGCGTGCCTCGAACAGCTCGCGGATACCAACCTCGCGCGGACCGGGGACGACTTCGAACGACTCACCCGGCGTCAGTCGGCCGGGGTTGCGCACCGCCAGGTAGAAGCCGCACCATGCGCTGCGGGTCATCAACTTCACCGCCTGATCGAAACCCATCACCGCGTTCAACTTGTAGCAGGGGTAACGCGGTTCGCTGACTGCCAGTTCGCATTCGGCGAAGCGCAAGATGTCACCGATCCAGACCTGCGACTCGAGCAGACCGGACACGGTCAGGTTTTCGCCGACAGCGCCAGGTGGCAGGGCCGCGTCCCAGGCCGCCGCACCGGCTTGTGCGCGCACGGTCTGCCAGAACGCATAGTGCTCGATCGGGTAGGCATAAACCGCCTTGGTCAAGCCGCCGTGCACCGATGGGTCAGCCTGCTCGTCGCCCGCCAGGCCAAGCAGATCGACCTCCACCGGGCCCGCCTGGGCGGTCTTCACGATGCCCGACTTGACCAGACCGTTGCCCACCCGCAGATCGCGCGCAAGACCGACATTGATGCTGAGCAATTTGGGCATTGGCCGATCATGCCTGAGGAGCACGTTGCTCGCGGGCGCAGTGAGTGCTGGGGCTTCCCGCAAGGTCGTCGCATCGGCGACAGGGCGATGCGCTGCGAACTCGCGCTGGCAACACGGCTTTGCGAGCACCGTGCAAATCCGCGCAGCCGCGGGTTGCGCAGCTGTGGGTTACATGCCGATTACACTGAGCCATCTTTATGCTTGCAGCAGGTCGCGCATACCGCGTGAGCCTGCGCCGGGCGGGGCCGCCACCACGGCTTGCTCCCGGCCCATTCCTGGAGCGGAATGGGGCAAGGCTTGCCGCTGCGAATCGGCGTCGAGGCACGCGGTGCCCTGCGTCGTTCGACCTGCGCCATGGCTTGCCCGATTCCGGCTTTTTGACTTTGCAGACCAAGGACCGAAGATGACCAGACCCGCGACCCAGGACCCCGACAACAACCGTTCGAACGCTGCGCGACACACCCGCCTGCTGAAATGGGTGGATGAAATCGCCGCGCTGACCGAAGCCCGTGACGTTTACTGGTGCGACGGCAGCGACGCCGAATACGACCGCCTGTGCGCCCGGCTGGTCGCCGCAGGCACCTTCAAGAAGCTCAATCCGGAGCTGCGGCCGAACAGCTACCTGGCCTGCAGCAGCCCGAGCGATGTGGCCCGTGTCGAAGACCGCACCTTCATCTGCAGCAACACCCGCGAACAGGCCGGTCCGACCAACAACTGGATGGATCCGGCCGAAATGCGCGCGCTGCTGTTGACTGGCAAGGCCGACGGCACGCCCGGGCTGTTCAAGGGCGCGATGCGCGGCCGCACGATGTATGTGGTGCCGTTCAGCATGGGGCCGCTGGGCTCGCCGATCGCCCACATCGGCGTCGAGTTGTCGGACAGCCCCTATGTGGCTGTCAACATGAAGATCATGACCCGCATGGGCAAAGCGGTGCTGGATGTGCTCAGCGACGATGGCGATTTCGTACCCTGCGTGCATACCGTGGGTGCGCCGCTCGAGCCCGGCCAGAAAGACGTCGTCTGGCCCTGCAATCCGACCAAATACATCGTGCACTTCCCGCAAAGCCGCGAGATCTGGAGTTACGGATCAGGCTACGGCGGCAACGCCCTCCTCGGCAAGAAATGTTTCGCGCTGCGCATCGCGTCGACGATGGGTCAGCAGGAGGCACGGCAATCACCAGACAACCCGGGCTGGCTTGCCGAACACATGCTGATCCTGGGTGTGACTTCGCCGCAAGGCAAGAAGCACCATGTCGCCGCCGCCTTCCCGAGTGCCTGCGGCAAGACCAACTTCGCGATGCTGATCCCGCCGGCAGGGTTCGACGGTTGGAAGGTCACGACCATCGGTGACGACATCGCCTGGATCAAGCCGGGTGCCGATGGCCGCCTGTACGCGATCAACCCGGAAGCCGGTTATTTCGGCGTAGCGCCGGGCACCAACGACAAGACCAACCACAACTGCATGGCGAGCCTGCAGCGCGACGTGATCTTCACCAACGTGGCGCTGACCGATGACGGAGACGTCTGGTGGGAAGGCATGACCGAACAGCCGCCGGCACACCTGATCGACTGGCAGGGCCAGGACTGGACGCCGGCGCTGGCCAAGGAAACCGGTGCCAAGGCGGCCCATCCGAATTCACGCTTCACGGTTCCGGCGACCAACAACCCGGCGCTCGACGCCGAATGGGACAACCCGGCTGGCGTGCCGCTCGACGCCTTCATCTTCGGCGGCCGCCGTTCGACCACCGTGCCACTCGTCACCGAGGCTCGCAACTGGGTCGAAGGCGTCTACATGGCGGCGACGATGGGTTCGGAAACGACTGCGGCAGCCAGCGGCAAACAAGGCGTGGTGCGCCGCGACCCGTTCGCGATGTTGCCGTTCGCCGGCTACAACATGAGCGACTACTTTCAGCATTGGCTGGAAATCGGCGCGCGGCTGCAGGCGCGCGGCGCCACGCTGCCGAAAATCTATTGTGTCAACTGGTTCCGCAAGGGTGCGGATGGCAAGTTCGTCTGGCCAGGCTACGGCGAGAACATGCGCGTGCTGAAGTGGATGATCGACCGGGTCGACGGGCAGGCTGAGGGCATCGACCACCCGTTCGGCATCAGCCCGCGTTACGACGATCTGAACTGGCGCGGAATGAACTTCAGCCCGGCCCAGTTTGCCAGTGTCATGGATTCGAATCCGGCCGAGTGGAAGGCCGAGCTCGCCCTGCACGCCGAACTGTTCAAGCAACTCGAACAACATCTGCCGCAGGAATTGCCCGCGACCAAGGCACGCATCGAGGATCGCCTGGCCGCGTGAGTCACAGCAGCCAGGCCGCCTCGAGGGCCAGCGCTCGGCTTTTTTCAGCCGATCCGTTCGTGGCGATCGGCAGCGGCGTACAGATCGGCGGCAAAAGCCGGCGAACTGTCGCGCTGGCTGTCGGCGAAGCGGCGCACGGAAGCCGCTTCCAGAGCGAGCTCGGCCTCGCGGTCGAGCGGTCGAGTGCCAAACAGGCTGGCGATGCCCGAGCGCAGGCTCGATGATGCGTCTTCGGCGATCTTGCCGAAGACATCCAGCCAGCCAAGCGGGCGCCCGGTCTTGTGGAGTCGGCGTTGAAAGGTAGCGGTGGTCATGAAGGTTCTCGCATTTATGTTGCAGTGCAGTATAGGGTAAACCATTAGTTTTGTCTTTTGCCCGACAAATGCCGGTGGGTGGCCGGTTTCGGCCGCTCGTGCACACTGCGGGCATGACCTCATCGAACCCATCTGGTTCTCCCGGCCAAACGGTCGGTCACACTCGCCAGCCGATGCGGGCTCGGCTCGCGGCCAGTTGGCGCGGTTTGTCGCACCAACATCGGCCGACGTCATGACTGCTGCAGCTGCCTCTGCCCTGCAAGGGATGACGGTATTTGAGCGCGGATGGTTGTCGTCGAACAATGTCCTGTTCCACGGGCACCGAGGCAGCGCCGCCACGCTGGTCGACAGCAGCCATTGCCTGCACGCCGAGCAGACCATTGCCTTGGTGCGAACGGCGCTCGACGGCGAACCGCTCGGCAGCATCGTCAACACCCACCTGCACTCGGATCATTGCGGCGGCAACGCGGCCCTGCAGCGCGTATTCGGCGTGCCGGTAGCGATTCCGGCCGGGTCCTGGGAAGCGGTGGCGAAGTGGGACGAACAGGTGCTGACATTCACCGATGTCGCGCAACGCATCGAGCGATTCGAGGCACAGCAAAGCCTCGCCGAGGGTGACGAACTGCAACTCGGCGCGCGCCGCTGGCAGGTCATCGCGGCACCCGGGCACGACCCGGATGCGCTGATGTTGTTCGAGCCGCAGCACGGCGTGTTGATTTCCGGTGACGCGTTGTGGCAGAACGGCTTCGGCGTGGTCTTTCCCGAGCTCGACGGCAAGCCAGGATTCGACGACGTGGCCAGCGTCCTGGATCGGATTGCCGATTTGCCCGTGCGGTGGGTGATTCCCGGACACGGCTCACCGTTCGACGATGTCGGCGCGGCACTCGCGCGGGCCCGTTCTCGACTGGCTGCGTTTCGGGCCGATCCGGAAAAACATGCGCGCCACGGCGCCAAGGTGCTGTTGAAGTATCACCTGATGGAGGAACAGGCTCAGAGCGTCGACGACCTGCATCGGTGGGCAGACGCAGCACCGCTGCTGCACCGCGTCTGGCTGCGCTTGCAGCAGCCTGCACCGAGCGTGCACGACTGGTGTGATGAGCTGCTGGCCGACCTCGCGCGCTCAGGCGCGGCCCGGTTGCGCGACGGGATTGTCAGCAACGCCTGAACCCGAACAGCGGGTTGACGCGCTGCCGATGTGGTTGACCCCAATCGGCTAATCCCCAATTGCCGCAAGTTCGACATGCCAACATAGTGCAAAACAGCCTTCGCGAGTCGACGGCCTGCATGGCCCCGCAACGAAAAATCCAGGAGACAGGCATGACGGAAAAGAAGGCCACATCGGTCGAGGCAGCGGATCAGATTCAACCGGTTCGACGAAAATTTCTTGGCGCAGCGGTGTCTGGCGCAGTGGGCGCGGCTGCGCTGACGGCGCCGATGATCTCGGTCGCCCAGTCGCCGATTGTCTTGAAGATGCAAGGCGCCTGGGGCGCCAAGGACATCTTCAACGAGATGGCAGAGGAATACGTCAAACGCGTCAACGAGATGTCCGGTGGGCGGCTGCGCATCGACTACCTGGTGGGTGGTGCGGTGGTCAAACCCTTCGAGGTGCTGGACGCCACCAGCAAGGGTGTGCTCGATGCCTGTCACGATGTGCCGGTGTATTGGTACGGCAAGAGCAAGGTCGCCTCGTTGTTCGGTTCCGGTCCGATCAACGGCTGCGATGCGCCGCAGACTTTGGCCTGGATCTACCGGGGCGGCGGCCTGGAGATGTACAACGAGCTGTTGAAGAAACTCAATCTCGACGTGGTCGGCTATTTCGCAATGCCGATGCCGACTCAGCCACTGGGCTGGTTCAAGAAGCCACTCAAGAGCGCGGATGATCTGAAGGGCCTGAAGTACCGCACGGTTGGCCTGGCCGCTGACCTGATGCAGGAAATGGGGGTCAAGGTCACCCAGTTGCCCGGCGGCGAGATCGTGCCGGCCATGGACCGCGGCGTGATCGATGCCTTCGAGTACAACAACCCGACCTCCGATCGTCGCTTCGGTGCCCAGGACGTGGCAAAGAATTACATGATGGGTTCGTTTCACCAGGCGATGGAGTTCTTCGAGATTGCGTTCAACAAGAAGAAGCACGATTCGCTGCCGAAGGACTTGCAGGCCATCCTGCGTTACTCGGCTGAAGCGGCTTCTTCGTCGAACTGGTGGACCGCAATGGACAACTATTCGCGCGACCTCGAAGAGCTGGTCACGAAGGACAAGGTCAATGTGATCCGCACGCCGAAATCGATCTTCGAGGCGCAGATCAAGGCCTGGGATGTCATTACGAAAAGACTGTCCGACGAGGATCCGTTCTTCAAGAAGGTGGTCGAGAGCCAGAAGGCCTGGTCCAAGCGGGTCGCCAAATACATGTTCCTCAACGAGGCCGACTACCTGGTGGGTTATGAGCACATCCACGGCAAGATTGCCGGCATGAGCTGATTCACCAGACCCCTGTTCAGCCGGGCCGCTGAGGCTGCAGGACAAAAAAGGGAGGCAAGAGCCTCCCTTTCTCATGAGGAGTTGCCGTGATTCGAAGCGTCATCCGCACGATCGACATGCTGAGCAAATCGGTGGGCCACGCCTTCGCCTGGTGCATCGTGATCCTGACGCTGGGTGTCAGCTACGAAGTCTTCGTGCGCTATGTGCTGCGCGATCCGACCAGCTGGGCCTTCGATTTGAGCTATATCCTGTACGGCGCCATGTTCCTGATGTGTGGCGCCTACACCCTGTCGCGCGGCGGCCACGTGCGCGCTGACATCTTTTACCGCCGCTGGCGGCCACGGCGCCAGGCGATGCTGGAACTGTTGCTGTACATCCTGTTCTATTTCCCCGGCGTCCTCGCACTGGTGATCTCCGGTTGGGGCTACGGCTGGGAATCACACGCGATCAAGGAGGTCAGCGTCAACAGCCCGGTGGGCGTGCCGATCTGGCCTCTGAAGATGCTGATCCCGGCGGCCGGCGTGCTGCTGACACTGCAGGGCATCGCCGAGGTGCTGCGCTGTGTGCTCTGCCTCAGAGAAGGCGCCTGGCCCGCTCGCATGCACGACGTCGACGAACTCGAAGACCAGCTGGTTCACCTGCACACCAGCGAGCAAGCCAAAGGCCTTCATTCATGAGCAATCCTGCGATGGCCCTGCTGATGCTGGGCCTGTTCATCTTCATCATTTTGCTCGGCTTCCCGATTGCCTTCACGTTGATGGCGATGGGCGTGGCTTTCGGCTACTACGCCTATTTCACGCCCGACCAGTCGTTCTTCGACAACCGCGTGTTCTACCTGTTCACACAGAACACCTTCAGCGTGATGAACAGCGACATCCTGGTCGCGATCCCGCTGTTCC
>JBDTQC010000044.1:0-12921 GCA_039932405.1 Ideonella sp. | reverse complement strand
CAACGACACCTATGGCGACATGATCGAGATGGGTATTCTCGATCCGACCAAGGTGACCCGCACCGCGCTGCAGAACGCAGCATCGGTTGCGTCGCTGATGCTGACTACCGAGGCGATGGTTGCCGAGGCCCCAAAGGAAGAATCCGGCGGTGGCATGGGTGGTGGCATGGGCGGCATGGGTGGCATGGGTGGAATGGGCGGCATGGACATGTAATGTCCGCATCGACACGGCACTTGCCGTGTCGAATCCTTCGCAAAGCAGAAAGGGCCGCATTCATGCGGCCTTTTTTCATTTCCGGCTCCCCGGATCAATCGATCAATCGGCGAGAAACAGGGCGATCAATTCCGCCACCCGAGCCGGCTGTTCGTGAACGACCCAATGGCTGGCATCCGGCCACCGCTCGACTCGCAGATTCGGTACATGGTCCGACAGCCCATCGAGCAGGCCTGGCAACAGCGCCTTGTCCGCCTCGCCCCAGATCACCAATGTCGGTACCAGTACGGTGACTGCGGCAGCAGGCAGTTGCAGCGCCAAAAGTGACTGATCCTGAGGCGTGGGTGGTCGCAACGGCGAAGCGCGGTAATACTTCAGCGGACCATCCAGACCCCGCCGCCAGATTTCGCGAAAACGTTCACGGGTCGCTTGGTCGAGCCACTGCGGCACCGCGCTGCCGTTGTCGGTCGATTCGAAAAAACGCCACAGTCGTGCGAAGTCGTTCTCTGCGAGCAGCCGTTCCGCATCGGGACGCACCAGAAAATTCATGTAGGCGCTGGCCGTCTGCTGCGCCGGATTGTGTTGAAGTTCGCGCAGAAAAGTCGCCGGGTGCGGTGAATTGACAATGATCAGTCGCTGCAGGCACTGCGGCTGCTGGGCGGCAAGATTCCAGGCCAGTGCGCCACCCCAATCGTGCGCAACCACCGCACGCGCCGAGCCGCCAAATTCGCCAATCAAGGCTTCGATGTCCTGAACCAGGTGCTTGGGTCGGTAGGCCTCGGTCTCGGCCGGCGCCGACGACGCCTCGTAGCCACGCAAATTCGGTGCGATGCAGCGAAAGGCACCCGCCAGCCGCTGAATGATGTCGTCCCAGACAAAGGCTGCCTCTGGAAACCCGTGCAACAACACAATCAGCGGCGCCTGCGCCGGGCCGGCAGCACGGCAACTCAGTCGGATGCCATGAGGCAATTCGACATCGAATGTTTCGATCACGCGGGATCAACCGATCGATCGATGTCCAATGGCGCAGCAGTGACCCAGGCATGCAGCGTCATGGCCGCATCGCCAACACCTTTTTTCTTCAACGCCGAGAACAGGGTGACCGAAATATCCGCCTCCTCCGTCGCGATCTCGGCCAGAAGCGCTTGCGCGGCGACCAGCGCGCGTTTGCCTTCCTGCTGATTGAGCTTGTCGGATTTGGTCAGCAGCACCAGCAGCTTGACCGCGCCATTGGCCAGCCTTGGCGCAACAAAATCAAGCAGCTGATGATCGAGGTCGGTAAAACCGTGCCGGGAGTCGACCATCAACACGACCGCAGTCAGACTGCGCCGCACCGACAGATAGTCGGCCATCACCTGCTGCCAGCGCAACTTGGCGCCGCGGGCCACCGCCGCGTAGCCGTAACCAGGAAGGTCGGCAAACAGGGCATTGGCTTCGTTCTTCGGTCCCAACTCGAACAGGTTGATGTGCTGGGTGCGTCCCGGCGTCTTCGATGCAAACGCCAAGCGGCCCTGCTGAGTCAGCGTATTGATCGCCGTGCTCTTGCCAGCATTCGATCGACCGACAAAGGCGATTTCGGGTAATTCGGTGATCGGCAACTGGTCGAGCTGGCTGGCGGTGGTCAGGAAGCGCGCGGTGTGTGTCCACGCCAGTGCCAATTTCTCAGCAGCGTCGGACGAAGCAGCACTGGCATCAGCGCGGCTGTCAGGTCGGGGCATCATGGGCTTCGGTTTCATCGCATTCCGCGGTTGCATTCGTTGTCAAACACCACGGCGGCCCCGCGTGCTCAGCACCGTGGAGATCCACGGCTTGCAGACATTGTAAAATCTCGGGGTTTGCCTGATAGCACTTGTGACTCAACCGGCCATTTTCATGAAGTCTTCCGTCCGTCCGCATTTCATCCGCGCCATCCGCCTGAGCTTCGCCGCCTCCGCGCTGGCAGGCGTTGTGTCGATGTCAGTGGCCGCCGAGCAGCATGCAGAAGCGTTCAAGCCCGATCCGGCAAAAGGGCAGGCGACTTCGGCTGCAGTATGCGGAGCCTGCCATTCTGCCGATGGTTCGCGCGGAAGTCCGGCCAATCCGATTCTGCAAGGCCAGCATCCGGAATATCTGACCAAGCAACTGACCGAATTCAAGGCTGGCAAACGCAACAACGCGATCATGAAAGGCTTCGCCAGCACGCTCAGCGAAGAAGACATGAAAAACGTGGCCGCCTTTTATGCGTCCAAACAGGCCAAGCCCGGTTTCGCCAAGGAAAAAGACCTGGTCAGCCTCGGACAGAAGATCTACCGCGGCGGTATCGCCGATCGCTCGATCCCGGCCTGCGCCGGCTGCCACAGCCCGGATGGGGCGGGCATTCCGGCTCAGTATCCCCGGCTGGGCGGCCAGCACGCCGACTACACCGCCGCACAATTGACTGCATTTCGTGACGGCATCCGGCTCAACAATGCCCAGATGACGGGTGTCGCCGCAAAATTGAACGACCGCGAAATCAAGGCGCTCGCCGACTACATCGCGGGTTTGCAATAGGCTGGATCAACGCTCGAAGCGGGCACGTTTCGCAGCATTCGAAAAGGCCGGTTCGCACCGGCCTTTTTCACGCTCAGCCAAGGCACATGCGCCTTATAGTGGGCTGCTAATAGTCACGAACGTCCGCCATGCCCTACGTCACCCGCAATGCCGAAGGCCAGATCGAGAGCCTGCATCGCAATGCCAGCGATGAAGCGGGTGAGTTCGTCGATGAGCAACACCCGGAGGTGCGCGAGTTCATGGGATCGACCGGAGAAGACGACAACTTCTCGCGGCTCGATGCCGGTTTCGTGCGCGTGATCGAAGATCTGGTCGACGTGCTGCTGGCCAAGAATATCCTGAACGTCACCGATCTGCCCGCCGAAGCTCAAGCCAAGCTGTTTGCACGCAAGGGCTTCCGGGATCGTATTTCGTCCAACTCGCTGCAGTTGTTCGATACCAATTCGGGCGACGTGATCTGACGAGGTAGCCGATTGGCCGAGCGGCCATCGGCTGCGGCGCTTGAGTGCGGATTGGCAATCCGGCCGATTCGGCACCGTTCGATCAGCCGTGAACGATACACACGTCATCGAGAAGCCCTGCCCTGAACGGCGCAGCAATTGCCCGTCGCACACGAATGTGCTGCCCGAGGTAAGAATATCCCTCTTCGCTCGACCACCAGGCAATGCAGAAGGAAAGTGCCATGTTCTTGCTGACCAATCGCGGCTTTCAGCACCGCAACGGTTCTGAAATCACCTCCCAGGCGGCATTCCAGCGCCGTCGCGAACTGATTCGTCTGATGGCTTTGGGCGGTGCCGGGGCGGGTATGTCGGCCTGGGCGGCTCGAGATGCCCGCGCCCAAATGGCGGCCAGCGCGACCCGGCCTGGCAAGCTGGCCGCATTGCCGGCCACCCGATCTGCTGTTGCCGGCGCCATGACGATGGAAAAGCCGAGTGCTTACGAAGATGTCACGAGCTACAACAATTTCTATGAGTTCGGCACCGACAAGGCCGACCCGGCACGCAACGCCCATACCTTGAAAACCCGTCCATGGACAGTTGCTGTCGAAGGGGCGGTCAAGAAGCCCAAGGTGTTCGACATCGAAGAGCTGCTCAAGTTGAGCGCTCAGGAGGAGCGGATCTACCGCCTGCGCTGCGTCGAAGGCTGGTCGATGGTGGTGCCGTGGATCGGCTATTCGCTGTCCGAACTGATCAAGCGCGTCGAGCCGACCGGCAACGCCAAATACGTCGAATTCATCACGCAGGAAGATCCGAAGACGATGCCGAACGTCGGTTCGAGCGTGCTCGGTTGGCCGTACGCCGAAGGGCTGCGCCTCGACGAGGCCATGCATCCGTTGACGCTGCTGACGTTCGGCGTCTACGGCGAGATCCTGCCCAACCAGAACGGCGCGCCACTGCGCCTGACGGTGCCCTGGAAATACGGATTCAAGAGCGGCAAGTCGATCGTCAAGATCCGCTTCACCGAAAGCCAGCCGAAGACCAGCTGGAATGAAGCGGCCGCTCAGGAATACGGCTTCTACTCAAACGTCAATCCGAAAGTCGACCATCCGCGCTGGAGTCAGGCAACCGAGCGGCGGATCGGTGAGGATGGCTTGTTCAAGAAGAAGCGTCCGACCCTGATGTTCAACGGCTACGAATCCCAGGTCGGGCAGCTGTACGCCGGAATGGACCTGACGAAAAATTTCTGATCGACTGGCGATGAAATCAGCTGTCTCGACCAGCCGCTCCGCACCGCAAGCGGCTCGCCCGGCGAATGGCGCTCGAATCCACTGGTTGCAGCACCCCGCTGCCAAGCCGGTTCTCTTCATCGGCGGCTTGTTGCCGTTCTGCTGGCTGTTCTACGCTGCATGGGCCGACGCGCTCGGTGCCAACCCAGCCGAGGCACTGATCCGCAGCCTGGGTGACTGGACACTGCGCTTCCTTTGCCTGACGCTCGCCGTCACCCCGCTGCGCCAGCTGACCGGTTGGGTCGCACTGGTCCGGTTTCGGCGCATGCTCGGACTATTCACGTATTTCTATGTCTGCCTGCATTTCCTGGCCTATGGCTGGCTCGACAAGGGCCTGGACCCTGGCGACATCCTGACCGACATTGCGAAGCGGCCGTTCATCCTGGTCGGCTCGCTGGGCTTGCTGCTGCTGACGCCGCTGGCCCTCACTTCGTTCAACCGCGCGATCAGGTTTCTCGGCGCTCGCCGTTGGCAACGCCTGCACCGCCTGATCTACCCGATTGCGCTGCTCGGTTTGCTGCATTTTTTCTGGATGCGCGCTGGCAAGAACGATTTCGCAGAAGTCGCCGTCTACGCTGTGTTGATCGGTGTGCTGTTGGCCTGGCGAATCGGCCGGGCGATCAAGCTGCGCCGCGCTTCGCGTGCAGCGTCGGCTGGCGGCTGAGGTTTTCGTTCAGCTGCGAAATTGACCACCCGAGGCCGAGCATCACGGCCATTGGTGGATTTCCCCGAGTGGCTGATCGACGATGCTTGTTAGCATCACACTCGTCGATCGACACTTTCAATCACCATCGTGGCCGCGCAAGCGTGCAGGAGCAAGCTAAATGTCACTCAAGACCGATTTTGACAAAGCCGTGATCGATTCGAAGGCGTTGCCCGACAAGCCCGACAACATGACGCTGCTGAAGATCTACGCGCTGTTCAAGCAGGCCACGGCCGGCGACGTTGACGGCAAGCGCCCTGGTTTTACTGATCTGGTTGGCCGTGCCAAATGGGATGCCTGGAATGAACTCAAGGGCAAGGAGGCCGACAAGGCCAAGAAAGAATATGTCGACCTGATCGAATCGCTCAAGTAGGCGCGTCAATCCGGCGCCATCGCGCCGGGCGCAACATCAGCCCTTGCGCGCCTTTTTTGCAGCCGGGGCCGCTGCGGTTTTCTTCGAAGGCGGTTTGCCCTCCGAGGCATGCTTCGTCTTGGCTACAGCCGACTTGGTACTGGCAGCATGCAGCAGGTCATCCAGGTTGCGTTCGATTTCCTGCTCGATCGTCTTGCTGAACGCACCAAGCAAAAAGCCGAGCGTTGCGTCGAGTTCGAAATGATCCGCACCGACTGTCAGTTCCCCGCTGACTCCGGTTCGCTTGAACGAGACGGTATCGCTCAAATCGCCTTCCGCGACCGTGCAGGCCATGTCGAACTTCTTCTCGACCTCCTCGGCCCACTGCCAGGCGATTTTTCGCGCCTTCGTCAATCCGAGCTGATGCTTGCGGTGGATGTGGATCTGTGCCATGGCCTTGTCTCCGTCTTGTCTTTCATCAGAAATTCTTCGAGCCGAGCGCTTGCAGGCGCTGTGATTCCGGCAGCGCCGCGATCCTGCGCACGTCGGCATAGAAGCGGTCGAAATCTTCGCCGTCGCGCTCGAAGATTCTTCGAAAATCAGGCACCAGCGAGTTGTACGCGGCGACCAGACCGAGCGCGGCATTATCGGCGCTCGCCATCCATGGGTCGTAGCCCGAATAGCCATCCCAGCGCTGCGCCTTCAGCAGCCGATAACGCTCACGCATCGCAGCCATGACGCGACCTTTCTCGGTGCGTTTGCGCTCGTCGCTTGCCACACCATCGTAGATGGCTTCCAGCTCTTTTCGAGTCGCTCTGGTGAGTTCTCGAAAATCCGCGCGCCGACCCTCGCTGCGCTCGAATGCTTCTCGTGCACCTGGGCTGCCATGTTTGTCGAGCCAGCGCTCGCCGCCGATTCGCTCCACCGTACTGGCCAAGGATTCATTGAATACTGTGTCGCCGGGAACATAGACGAGCTGATGCGTGAGTTCATGAAAGACCAGCTTGGCCAAGTCGACGTCCGGGTAGCCGACAAAGGTATTCAGCAACGGGTCGGCGAAATAGTCGCCCGGCAACTTGCCCAGTGTCGAATACGCCGGAACGCCGTAGACCATCACCTCGAGCCCTTGCTTGCGCAACACGGTGGCAGCTGCATCAGCGTCGTCGCGATCGTAGAACCCGCGATAGCCGACACAACCAACGATCGGATAACACCATGTCTTCAAGTGCAGGCTGAGTTCCGGGGCGGCGACCACGTTCCAGACTGCCGCGCTGCGGCCGATATCGGCATAGCGCCGGTAGCTGGCGTTGTCGGGTAGCTTCAATTCGTCGACAGCGAAATTGCGGATCTGCTGACTCAGCAGCAGGCGCTGTTTCAACGCAGGCGGCGTCGAATCATCGGCCAGCCAATCAGGAATCGGCCGCGCCGCCGCGACCAGTCGCAAATGGCCGCCCACCGACTGGGCGACATACGCCACCGGCGCGCAGGCCGATGCCAGCAGCACGATGGATCCCATCAACAGCCATGTGCGCACACGCCGCATTCGATCCGATCCGCTGCTCAAGGTTGGCGACCGCTGCGATGCATCAGGCGACAGCAACGCCCGGGATTTCCTCGAGCGCGACGACTTCCACCAGACAATCGTAGAAGGTTGGTGCACGACCCAGATCGGTCAGCGCCTGACTCGTCAACTGATTGACATTCGACCCGTCTTCGCCGAACTTGCGCCACCAGATGCCGAGCCCGTGCACCACGCCCGGGCGGGCGCGCGAACTGACGACCGCGTGACAGACATGGGCGCCGCGTTGATTGAAAACACGCACCCGCTGACCGTCGACGATTCCGCGGGGTTGCGCATCGTGTGCGTGAATCTCGAGGGTCGGCCTGCCCTCGATCGCGCGCAGGCTTTTCATATTGACAAAGCTCGAATTCAGAAAATTGCGCGCGGGCGGCGAAATCATCGCCAGCGGAAATCGCTGAGCCAGTTCGGGCGACGATCGGCGAGATTCATGATTCGGCACATGATCCGGCGCGCCGTGAAGGACCGATGTGACGATGCATCGGCCATCGCTGGTGGGAAATCCGCCATTGGCAAATGGTGCATCCGGCAAGTCCAGCTTGACCCAGCCGTCGCGGCGCAAGGCCGGTTGATCAATTCCCGAAAACGCCTGCCCGACCAGCGATTCGTCGCTGTCCGAAAAGCAGTCTTCGTCGAAACCGAGCCGCGCCGCGAGGTCGCGAAAGATCTGCGTATTGGGCCGCGCCTCGCCAACCGGTGCGATGGCCGGATCGTTGCGCATCACGTAGGTGTGGCCATAACTGGCGAGGACGTCGAGGTGCTCGAGCTGCGTCGTCGCGGGCAACACATAGTCGGCCAGATCGGCCGTATCGGTCATGAAATGTTCGAGCACGACTGTGAACAGATCGCTGCGCTCGAAACCGCGAACCACCTGAGCCGAATCGGGTGCAACCGCGACCGGATTGCTGTTGTAGACAACGAGCGCCTCGATGCGCGGGCCGAAGCGCGTGCCATCGGCCAGGACTGCACCACTTTCGCGCTGCAAATCATCGCCGATGGTGACCATGTTCAGCGTGCGCGGCCTGCGCCCGCGCAACAGATCAGGCCGCTGCAGTGCCGCTGAATTGCGTGGAAACCAGCCCGAGGCCGACAGCAACAGGCCACCAGCCGGCTTGCGCCAGGCGCCAATCAGGCAAGGCAGCAGCGCAATCAGGCGCACCGCGTTGCCGCCGCCGCGCACCCGCTGCATGCCATAGTTCAGGCGGACCGCCGCCGGAGTCAGCGACGCGTAGTCGCGTGCGAGCGCACGCACCTCGTCGGCGCTGATGCCACATTCGTCGGCGGCGCGTTGCGGCGGCCACGTCAGCGCCGTTTCGCGCAAGCGAGCCCAACCTTCCGGCCCCGCCTGAACATGCGCATCGATATATTCCTGATCAAGCCAGTCGTTGACGATCAACTCATGCATCAGACCCAACGCGAGCGCACCATCGGTGCCCGGCAGCAAGGCAATGTGCTGGTGGCATTTGTCGGCGGTTTCGGTGCGGCGCGGATCGATGCAGATCAGTTTTGCGCCGGCTCGTTTGGCCGCCTGTGCGTAGGTCCAGAAGTGCAGGTTGGATGCGATCGAATTGCTGCCCCAGATCACGATCAATCGACTGTGGGCAAAATGCTCCAGGTGCATCCCGACCTTGGCGCCGTAGGTGGCAGTCATCGCCTCACCGCCAGCGTTTGAACAGATCGTGCGATCCAGCAGCGAAGCGCCCAGCCGATGGAAAAAGCGCCGATCCATGCTTTCGCCTTGCAGCATGCCCATCGTCCCGGCGTAGCTGTAAGGCAGGATTGCTTCGGGATCGCGCCGTGCAATCGCGGCGAGCCGCCCTGCGATATCGTCGAGCGCAACGTTCCAGCTGACCCGCTCGAAAACCGGCGTGCAGCCGGCCTGCTTGGGGCCGATCCGCCGCAGCGGATACAAGACCCGCTCGGGGTGATAGGTGCGTTCTGCGTAGCGCGACACCTTGGTACACAGGGCACCGTGCGTGGGCGGGTGCGCGGGGTCACCCTGCAGCTTGATGGCCACGCCGTCCCGCACGGTTACCCGGATCGCGCAGGTGTCGGGGCAATCGTGCGGGCAGGCGGCCTTGACAATCACGTCTTGCGAGGCAACTGCCGTGCTGGCTGGCGATTCGAGAATCCTGTCCATCCGCAACTATTGCACAGTCTTCGAGCAGCTTTGCAGAGCAAGCACAAGCACCTGTCGCCGAGTAAACTGATTTTCCGCCGGGGCTGACTTCCATCGTCCGGTATCGGTTTTTGAGTTTTCAGGGAGTACCCATGCGACTGATCGAATCGATTCTTGCCGACGCGGCGGCAATCGCCACCGTCCGCCGCGACATTCACGCCCATCCGGAGTTGTGCTTCGAAGAAAACCGCACGTCCGATGTGATCGCCAGGCAGTTGACCGACTGGGGCATCCCGATCCATCGCGGCATGGGGAAGACCGGTGTGGTGGGGATCATCAAGAATGGCAGCAGCTCGCGGGCGGTCGGCTTGCGGGCCGATATCGACGCTTTGCCGATGAGCGAGCACAACACCTTCGCCCATGCGAGCAAACATCCCGGCAAGATGCACGCCTGCGGCCATGATGGGCATACCGCGATGCTGCTGGCCGCGGCCCGCCATCTCGCACGCAATCGCAACTTCGACGGCACCGTCTATCTGATCTTTCAGCCCGCCGAAGAGGGCGGCGGCGGCGCGCGCGAAATGATCAAGGACGGTTTGTTCGAGAAATTCCCCATGGAGGCCATGTTCGGTGCCCACAACTGGCCGGGCATGAACGTCGGCCAGTTCGCCGTCAAGGACGGTCCGTGCTTTGCCAGCAGCAACGAGTTCAAGATCACGATCCGCGGCAAAGGCGCCCATGCGGCGATGCCACACAACGGAATCGATCCCGTGCCGGTGGCCTGCCAGCTCGTGCAGGCATTCCAGACCATCATCTCGCGCAACAAGCGGCCGATCGACGCCGGTGTGATTTCAGTAACGATGATCCATACCGGCGAGGCCACCAACGTGGTGCCTGACAGCTGCGAAATCCAGGGGACGGTGCGCACCTTCACGCTCGAGGTGCTCGACCTGATCGAGCGCCGCATGCGCGAAATCACCCAACATACCTGCGCTGCGTTCGAGACCAGCTGCGAATTCGATTTCGTGCGCAACTATCCGCCAACGATCAACCATTCAGCTGAAACAGGATTTGCCCGCTCAGTGATGGCCGACGTGGTCGGCAGCGACAACGTGTTCGAGTTCGAACCCACCATGGGTGCAGAGGATTTCAGCTTCTTCCTGCAAGCGATTCCCGGCTGCTATTTTCTGATCGGCAACGGCGACGGCAGCCACCGCGATGGCGGCCATGGCATGGGGCCATGCATGTTGCACAACCCGAGTTACGACTTCAACGACGAACTGATTCCGTTGGGCGCAACTGTCTGGGTGCGGATGGCAGAAGCCTGGCTGGCGGCTGCGCGTGGTTGACGCCGAAACCGCGACGGCGCTTTTTTCGCAGTCGTATGCCGAAGCCCGCGGCAAATTTCTGACCGTGGCTGGCGCCGCCGGGCTCGGCGTTGATTCACTGGCGCATCCGTTGATGGGGCGCGATGGCGAGCCGCTCGCGCTTGATTTCGTTATCGATGGCGCGCCGGATTCCGGCAGACAATTGATCATCAGCAGCGGATGCCACGGCGTGGAGGGATTCTGCGGATCGGCGGTCCAGACCATGCTGATGGGCGACGACGCGTTCCGCAGCGCCTGTCAGGCGGCCCAGGTCAGCGTCCTGTATCTGCATGCGTTGAACCCCTGGGGATTTTCGTGGTGGCGGCGCACGACCCATGAAAACATCGACCTGAATCGAAACTTTCTCGATTTCAGCCAACCTTTGCCCGCCAATCCAGGCTACGACGAGCTGGCGCCGCTGCTGATTCCGCCACACTGGCCCGCCGCTTCCGCCAACCAGGCCGCAATCGGCCAGTACATCATGACGCGAGGCTTGCCGACCCTGCAGGCGGCGGTTTCGGGCGGCCAATACGCGCACCCGGATGGCCTGTTCTATGGTGGCGACGGTCCGAGCTGGAGCAACCAGCAGTTGCGCACCGTTTTGCGCAAACTGGTCAGCGACCGCCAGCGAGTTGCGTGGATCGACCTTCACACTGGATTGGGGCCTTGCGGGGTCGGCGAACGAATCCTGGCGGCACCGGACGACCCGACGACGCTGGCTCGCACGCGACGCTGGTGGGGGGCGGGCGTCACATCGATTGGCGAAGGCAATTCGAGTTCGGCGCCGCTCGAAGGATTGATGTTCCAGGCGGTCGTGCAGGAATGTCCGGCCGTCGAATACACCGGCATCGCCCTCGAGTTCGGAACCGTGCCCTTGCTCGCCTTGCTCGATGCGTTGCGTGCCGACCAATGGCTGCAGAACCACGCCGACAGCGCCGGCCCCGAACTGACGTCGACGATCAAGCAGCAGTTGCGCGATGCGTTCTACGTCGATTCGGTCGATTGGAAGCGACAGGTCCTGACTCAGGCTGCCGAGGCTGCTCAGCAGGCCGTGATCGGTCTGGCGGAGGTTTGAAGGAGGCTGAGCGGCAGCGAGCACGGCGGCTGCCCATCCCGTTAGTCAGCCAACAGCCCTTGGGCCAGCAACTCACGACGAGCTTGCCAGGCATCGAGAAATTGCAATGCATGCCAACCGGATCGGGTGGCGGCGGCAACATTTGCAGCGTTGTCGTCCAGAAAAAAGCAGTCCTCGGCCCGGCACCCAAACTCGCGAAGCGCAAATGCGAAAATCTCGTCCTCCGGCTTGATCAGCCTGATATCCGACGAATAGATCCCGCGTTCGAACACCGCAAGCGCGTCGAGTTGGGTTTGCACATGCGCAATGTAGGGTGCCGGCATGTTCGACAAAAAGACCAGCCGATGGCCGGCCGCCTTCAGTTCAAGCAGCAGGCACGCCGTGTCGGTTCGCAACTGAAGATGCGCGGGGATGCCGTGCATCACCGCGGCGACCGCATCGAGGGGCAATGAGGTTCGCAGCGCAATATGCGCCGCCACCTCATCGATCGACAGGACACCCCGATCGAACTCGGCCCAGGCGCCGCCGGGCCGGAACGACTCGAAGAAGTCGGCCGCCAGTTCACGCGCCTGACCAATCGAACTCAGTCGATCGGGCAGGTTGGCCAGCAGCAACTCGGCCGGCTGCCAATTCAGCACCACGCCCCCCAGATCGAAGACGACAGTCGATGCCATTGCCGCTAGCTGCGCAATCGGGTCAACAAGCCGGCGGTCGATGCGTCCAGCCCGCCGATGTCACCGGTCGACAATCGCGGCACCAATTCCTGACACATGGCCTTGCCGAGTTCGACGCCCCATTGATCGAAGCTGTTGATCTGCCACAAGGCACCGCTGGTGAAAACCCGGTGTTCGTACAGCGCGATCAGTGCGCCCAGGCTGCGCGGAGTCAGCTGATCGAGAATCAGGGTCGTGCTCGGACGGTTGCCTGGGAAGCTGCGATGCCGAGCCAGCACCTCGGGGGCAATCTGCTTCGACGCCGTCGGTGGATTTTCCCGAGCCGCTTGCTCAGTGCTCTTGCCGGTCATCAAGGCCTGCGCCTGCGCGAGCCCGTTGGCCAGCAGCAACTGGTGCATGGGTTGCAGGCCGTGGGTCGGGTGCTTGACCAGAATGAATTCCATCGGGATCACGTCGGTTCCCTGATGCAGCATCTGGAAAAACGCATGCTGGCCATTGGTGCCAGGCTCGCCCCAGACCACAGGGCTGGTGGCGAAAGGCAGATGGTCCCCGGCCTCGTCGACGCTTTTTCCGTTGCTCTCCA
>JBDTQC010000043.1:0-13084 GCA_039932405.1 Ideonella sp. | reverse complement strand
GACGTGACGGTGATCAAGGATGGCTGGCACGGCGATACCAGCCGGATGTTCGTGGTCGGTGAGGGCTCGATCGCGTCCAAAAGACTGTGCCAGTTCACCTACGAAGCGATGTGGCGCGGCATCACCAAGGTGAAGCCCGGCGCCAGCCTCGGCGACATCGGCCATTCGATCCAGACATTTGCCGAGAACAACGGTTTCTCGGTGGTGCGCGAATTCTGCGGCCACGGGATCGGCCAGAAATTCCACGAAGAGCCGCAGGTGCTGCACTACGGCCGGCCCGGCACGCTGGAAAAGCTGGTGCCCGGCATGGTGTTCACGATCGAGCCGATGATCAATGCCGGCCGGCGCGAGATCCGCGAAATCGGCGACGGCTGGACCATCGTCACCAAGGATCGCTCCTTGTCGGCGCAATGGGAGCACACCATTCTCGTCACCGAAACGGGTTACGAGTTGTTGACGGTTTCGGCGGGCACGCCGGCGCCGCCGGCCTTCGTCGCGAATACGACAGCGGCTGCGGCAACAACGGTTTGAGCCTGTCGGCTGACCCGCGTGGCTGACGACACCGCCCCTGCCCACGCCGAACGGCTACTGCGGGACGATCCAACGGCGCCGCCGCCATACCAAGCCGCCGTGCCGGTGGTCGACGCGCTCGACGTGGCCGGCCTGCGCAGCCAGTTCCGGCAGGGCAAGCAGTCGCTGATCGATCAGTTTTCGCAAGGACGGCGCAGCGCCCGCGCAGCTACCAGCCTGATTCGGAGCCTTGCCGACCACGTCGACCGCACGCTGATGCAGCTTTGGCATTTCAGCGCGATGACCGACGACGCCGCGCTGGTGGCGGTCGGCGGCTACGGCCGCGGCGAGCTGTTTCCGCATTCCGACGTCGACGTGCTGCTGCTGCTGCCGTCGCCCAGCCCATCGGCAGCCGGCGGCGAGGACCTGACCCTTGCGGTCGAAGGCTTCATCACCGCCTGCTGGGACATCGGCCTGGAAATCGGTTCGAGTGTGCGAACCGTCGAAGACTGTGTCGAAGAAGCGCAGCGCGATGTGACGGTGCAGACCGCGATGCTCGAATCGCGCTTTCTGGGTGGCGCCAAGCGCATCTACGCGCATTTTCGGCGCGCTACCGAGGCCGCCATGGACCCGTCGGCATTCCTGCGCGCGAAGACGCTGGAGATGCGCCAGCGCCATCTGAAATACGAGGACACGCCGTACGCCCTCGAGCCCAACTGCAAGGAGAGCCCGGGCGGCCTGCGCGACTTGCAGGTGCTGATCTGGATTGCGCGCGCCGCGGGCCTGGGCAAGACCTGGCGCGAACTGATGGCCAAGGGGCTGATCACCGAATTCGAATGCAAGCAGCTGAACCGCAATGAAGGCCTGCTCCGCCTGATCCGGGCGCAGTTGCATATCATCGCCAAACGCCGCGAAGACCGTCTGGTGTTCGACTTGCAAACCGCCGTGGCCGAGCAGTTCGGCTACCTGGCGACGCCGGGCCAACGCAGCTCGGAAGTGCTGATGAAGCGCTATTACTGGGCCGCCAAGGCGGTGACCCAGTTGAACCAGATCTGCATGCTCAACATCGAGGAGCAGATCGAAGGCTCGCGCGATGCGCCGATGCGGCCGATCAACGACAAGTTTCTCGAGCGCGCCGGCATGCTCGAAGTAGTCAGCGACGACCTCTACCAACGCGACCCGCATGCCATCCTGGAAACCTTTCTGGTCTACCAGCAGACGGTCGGTCCGAAGGGACTGTCGGCGCGCACGTTGCGCGCGCTGTACAACGCGCGCGACCTGATGAATGCGGAGTTCCGGCACGATCCGGTCAATCACGCAACCTTCATGAAGATCCTGCGCGAGCCGGAAGGGCATACACACGCGTTGCGGCTGATGAACCAGACCTCGGTGCTCGGACGCTACCTGTGGGTTTTCCGGCGCATCGTCGGGCAGATGCAGCACGACCTGTTCCACGTCTATACGGTCGACCAGCACATCCTGATGGTGTTGCGCAACATGCGGCGTTTCTTCATTCCGGAACACGCGCATGAATACCCGTTCTGCTCGCACCTCGCGGCGGGCTGGGACAAGCCCTGGGTTCTGTACATCGCCGCGCTGTTCCACGATGTTGCGAAGGGCCGCGGCGGCGATCATTCGGAGCTCGGCGCGACCGAGGTGCGGCGCTTTTGCCGTGATCACGGCATCGAGGCGGAAGATACCCGGCAGATCGAATTTCTGGTGCGCGAGCACCTGACGATGTCGCGCGTGGCGCAGAAGGAAGACCTGTCGGATCCCGAGGTGATCAGGAGATTTTCGGCCCGTGTGGGCGACGAGCGCGGTCTGACCGGGCTGTATCTGCTGACCGTCGCCGATATTCGCGGCACCAGCCCGAAGGTCTGGAATGCGTGGAAAGGCAAGCTGCTCGAGGATCTGTACCGCCTGAGCTTGCGCGCGCTGGGTGGCGCACTGCCCAATCAAGCGGCTCAGGCCAACGCCCGCAAACACGACGCGAGGCGGCTGCTGAACCTGCGCTCAGTGCCGTTGGGCATCGAACACGCGCTCTGGGATACGCTCGACACGCGCTATTTCTCGCGCTACGAAGCCGGTGATATCGCCTGGCATGTGCGCACCCTCGAAGGCCTGACTGCCACCACCGAACCGATTGTGCGGGCCCGCCTGTCACCGATCGGCGAGGGCCTGCAGGTGCTGGTCTATTCGCCGCCCGAACGCACCGATCTGTTCGCCCGCATCTGCGGCTATTTCGACACCGGCAGTTTCGACATTCTCGATGCCAAGGTCTATACGACCCGCAAGGGTTTTGCGCTCGACACATTCCAGGTGACCAGCACCATGCTGGAGCAGGGAAATGAGCACTACAGGGATCTGATCCTGCTGGTCGAGAACCAGCTGGCGGGGGCCATCAATGCCAGCGGGCCGCTGCCGCAGCCACGCCAGGGGCGCGTGTCGCGGCGGGTCAAGTCGTTTCCGGTCACGCCGCGCATCCTGCTGCGCCCCGACGAACGGGCTCAGCGCTGGCTGCTCACCGTGTCCACCAGCGATCGCTCGGGGCTGCTCTACGCGATTGCCCGGGTGCTGGCCAGACACAAGATCAATCTGCACCTGGCAAAGATCACGACGCTCGGCGAGCGCGTCGAAGATACCTTCCTGATCGACGGCCCGGCGCTGCAGCACAACCGCAGCCAGCTCGAGATCGAATCCGAACTGCTCGACGTGATCAGCGCCAGTTGAAGCGCCCGCCCCCATGCCAGTGAATGCGGTTGCGGCCGCTCGCCTGTTGCGTCAACTCGATGATTACGATTGCATCGTCGATGCGCGCTCGGAGAGTGAATATGCCCTCGACCGGCTGCCTGGCGCGGTCAACTGGCCGACGCTGAATGATGAGCAGCGCGCCATCGTCGGAACCGAGTACAAGCAGGTCTCGCCGTTCGATGCCCGCAAGCGAGGCGCCGCGATGGCTGCCCGCAACATCGCGGCCCACATCGATCGGGAACTGACCGGGATGGGCCGTGACTGGCGGCCGCTGATCTATTGCTGGCGCGGCGGCAAGCGCAGCGGCTCGCTGGCGCTGGTGCTCGACCAGATCGGCTTCAAGGTCGACGTGCTGGAAGGCGGTTACCAGGCCTTTCGCCGCGCGATGCTGGTTGCGCTTGACGACTCGATCGCGAAGATGAACTACCGGGTGCTGTGCGGAACCACCGGTTCGGGCAAGAGCCGGTTGCTGAATATCCTGCATTCAATGGGCGAGCAGGTGCTCGATCTGGAAGCCCTGGCCGAACACCGCGGCTCGGTGCTCGGGCTGGTGCCGGGAGTCGAACAACCGAGCCAGAAGGCCTTCGATACGCGAATCTGGGACCAGTTGCGCCGCTTCGATCCAGACTGGCCGGTCTGGGTCGAAAGCGAAAGCAAGAAGGTGGGTGCGCTGCGCGTGCCTGAAGCGCTGATCAGCGCGATCAGAAAAGCGCCGTGCTGGCGCATCGATTTGAGCCTCGACGCGCGGGTCCGGCTGCTGATGGAGGATTACGATTTCTTCGTCAGCGACATCGAGGCATTCTGCGAGCGGCTTGACGGGCTGCGCGGCTTGCGCGGCAATGACGTGATCGACCAGTGGCAACTGGCGGCGCGTTCAGGAGCCGTCGAGGCGGTCGTGCGGCAGTTGCTGGTCGAACACTACGACCCGATCTATCTGCGGTCGATCGAGCGCAATTTTGCGGAGTATGGGCAGGCGGTGGTGGTCGCGCCGGACGATGGGTCGTGGCAGGCGCTGCGCGATGCGGCGCGGAAATTCGCAGACGCGGCGTAGGAGCGGCTTCAGCCGCGCTTCGCCCTTGCTGTTTTGTGGGAGCGCCTTCAGGCGCGATATCGTGCAGTTGCCACCATCGCGATCGCGCCTGAAGGCGCTCCCACCGAACACCGGCCAAAGCTTGACCGGGGTCCGCCACTTCTCGCAATGCGGGCGTCGAGCCCGCAGTGCTCGCCGCCCCCGACGCTGGTCGATCCCCGTTCCGGGGGCCCTCGCCCTTCGCTTTGGGGGCGTGCCCTTCGCTCTGTTCGCTATCCCATGTGTAGTCCGCCATTGACCGAAAAATCGGCGCCGGTGGCGAAGCCGGATTCTTCGGAGGCTAGCCAGGAGACCATCGAGGCGATGTCTTGCGGGGTGCCCAGGCGCTTGACCGGGATGCCGGCGACGATCTTGTCAAGCACGTCCTGACGGATCGCCTTGACCATGTCGGTGGCGATGTAGCCGGGGCTCACGGTATTGACGGTGACACCCTTGTTGGCCACTTCCTGTGCCAATGCCATGGTGAAGCCGTGCATGCCGGCCTTGGCCGCCGAATAGTTGGTCTGGCCGAACTGGCCCTTCTCGCCATTGACCGAACTGATGTTGATGATGCGGCCCCAGCCGCGGTCGCACATGTCGTCGATGATCTGCTTGGTCACGTTGAACAGGCTGGTCAGGTTGGTCTCGATGACATCGTCCCAATCGGTGCGGCTCATCTTTCTAAACATGCCGTCACGGGTAATGCCGGCGTTGTTGACCAGCACGTGAACCGGGCCGTGCTCGGACTTGACTTTCTCGAACGCGCTGACGGTCGAATCCCAGTCGCCGACATTGCCGACCGACGCGATGAAGCTGTAACCCTGTGCAGACTGCTCGCCCAGCCACTTCTTGAAGTCACGGCTCGGGCCGCAGCCGGCGATCACGAGAAATCCATCGTGGTGCAGGCGCTGGCACATCGCGGTTCCGATGCCGCCCATTCCGCCAGTCACATAAGCAGTTTTTTTTGTCATCTTGATACTCCAAAAACAAGCGGACGCCAACGGCTGACCACCGGTGGCGTCCGGGTCAACGCCCCTCGCGGGGCGACTGGTTTCAGCGCTCGACGGTCAACGCAACGCCCATGCCGCCGCCGATGCAAAGCGAAGCAATGCCCTTCTTGGCGTCGCGCTTTTGCATCTCATGCAACAACGAGACCAGGATGCGGCAACCTGATGCACCAATCGGGTGACCGATCGCGATGGCGCCGCCGTTGACGTTGATCTTCGAGGTATCCCAGCCCATTTCCTTGTTGACCGCGCACGCCTGCGCGGCGAAGGCTTCGTTGATTTCGAGCAGGTCGAGGTCGGCCGCCTTCCAGCCAGCGCGCTGCAAGGCCTTCTGCGACGCCGAGACCGGGCCCATGCCCATGAAGGCCGGGTCGAGCGCGGTGGTGGCATAGCTGGCGATGCGCGCCAGCGGCTTCAGGCCCAGCGAGGCGGCCTTGGCGGCGGACATCACCATCACCGCGGCGGCACCGTCGTTCAGGCCCGATGCATTGCCGGCTGTGACGCTGCCCTCCTTGTCGAAAGCGGGGCGCAGGCCGCTCAGTCCATCGGCACTGGACTTGCGGTTGATGAATTCGTCGGCCGAAAAGACGACCGGATCGCCCTTTTTCTGCGCGATGCTGAACGCCACGATTTCATCCTTGAACTTGCCGGCGTCCTGCGCTGCAGCTGCCTTCTGTTGTGATGCCAGTGCAAACGCGTCCTGATCGCCACGCGTGATGCCGTATTTCTTGGCCACGTTCTCGGCGGTGATGCCCATGTGGTAGCGGTTGTAGACGTCCATCAGGCCATCGTTGATCATCGAATCGATCATCTTCCAGTCGCCCATGCGCTGGCCATCTCGCGAGCCCATCAGCACGTGCGGGCTCATGCTCATGCTCTCCTGGCCGCCGGCGATGATGATTTCGCTGTCGCCGTCACGAATCGCCTGCGCAGCCAGCATCACGGCTTTCAGGCCCGACCCGCACACCGCGTTGATCGTCAGCGCGGGGACGCTTTGCGGCATGCCACTCTTGATGACAGATTGACGCGCCGGATTCTGACCGGAGCCGGCCGTCAGCACCTGGCCGAGGATCACTTCGCCAATCTGATCACCACTGACACCAGAGCGCTTCAGCAACTCGGCGAGAACGGCAGCACCGAGCTCAGGTGCGGACACCTTGGCCAGAGCGCCACCGAACTTGCCGACGGCGGTACGGGTGGCGGCGACGATCACGATATCTGTAGTCATGGAACTCTCCTGTCGAAATGGGTGTTTAACTGGATTCGGAAACGGGCCTGATCGATCAGACCTTCTGTTTGACGTAGCGGCCCGGAGCGGGCTCGGTGGCCTTGTATTGTCGGTTACCCGGGGTCTTGGGTGCGGCAACACGCTTGCCGGCATGGTCTGCCAGCCATCCGGTCCAGTCGGGCCACCAACTGCCAGCATGTTCAACGGCGTTGTCCAGCCACTTCGGCGCAGCGTCGGGCAATGCGCCCGGCTTGCCGATCCAGTGACTGCGCTTGTTCTTGGCCGGCGGATTGATGACGCCGGCGATGTGCCCCGAAGCACCCATCACGAAGCGGACCTTGCCCCCGAGCACCTGCGTATTGCGATAGGCAGCATCCCACGGCACGATGTGATCCTCGCGCGAGGCGTAGACATAGGTCGGGATGTCGATATTGCCGAGGTCGACCGCTTCACCACATACGGTCAACGCGTTGGGCTCGGCCAGCTTGTTTTCGAGGTACAGGTTGCGCAGGTACCAGCAGTACATCGGACCCGGCAGGTTGGTGCTGTCGCTGTTCCAGTACAGCAGATCGAAGGCAGGCGGTTTTTCGCCCTTCAGATAGTTGCCGACCACATAGTTCCAGACCAGTTCGTTGGGCCGCAGGAAGCTGAATGTCGACGCCAGCTCCTTGCCCTTCAGCAGACCACCACCATTCGGGCTGTCCGGGCCCATCGTCATCTCGCGCATCTGCACCATCCCCTCATCGATGAAGATGTCGAGAATGCCGGTGCTGCGGAAATCGAGCAGCGTGGTCAGCAAAGTCAGGCTTGCAGCCGGATGCTCGCCACGCGCCGCGAGCACCGCCAGGGCAGTCGACAGGATGGTGCCGCCGACACAGAAGCCCAGTGCGTTGAGCTTCTTGGTGCCGGCGATTTCGCGGGTCACGTTGATCGCCTCGATCGCGCCGTTCTCGATGTACTGATCCCAGGTGAATTCGGCCATTTCGGGGCCGGGATTGCGCCAGCTGACGACGAACAGCCGGTGCCCTTGCGCGACCGTATGGCGGATCAGCGAGTTCTCGGGCTGCAGATCGAGGATGTAGAACTTGTTGATGCACGGCGGCACGAACAGCATCGGCGTGGCAAATACCTCGGCAGTGAGGGGCTTGTATTCGATCAGCTGGAACAGCTCGTTCTCGAACACCACAGAACCTTCGGTGGTTGCCACGTTGCGGCCGACTTCGAATACCGACTCATCGGTCTGCGAAACATGGCCCTGGCGGATGTCACGCAGCAGCTGCTCGACGCCGTGACCCAGGCTCTCACCCTTGGTCTCGACCGCAAGCCGCAAGGCTTCAGGGTTGAGGGCCAGAAAATTGCTTGGCGCTGCGGCATCGACCCATTGCTGAACGGCGAAGCGCACCCGCTGGCGGGTTTTTTCGTCGCCTTCCAACTCATCGGCCATCTGCACCAGCGTGCGTGCATTGAGCAGGTACATCTGGGCGGTGAAGGCAGATTGCGGATTGCTGGCCCAATCGGCGGCGGCAAAACGCTTGTCCTTGAGCGGCGGCTGAGTACCTGTGGCCGCCGCAGCCATCGCAGCACCAACCACAGGCAGACTTGCCAACGATTGATTCCACAATTCGGTTGCCTGCTTCACATACCGGGCCTGGATTTCGGCCATTGCGGGCATCGGCAGGTTGAAGCCCTCCATCGATTTCACGATGTCGGAGATGGCCTTCGACGCCTTGTCCACATCGGGCAGCCCCGCCATCTTCGCGACAGTTTTTTTCTTCATGTTGCCTACTCCTCACGCCCCAGGCAGATCCCTGGCACCATCATCCCATGGCGGCACTTGACCAATTTGCGTCGCCACGCTGTTTTTTACGATCTGAAAGGATACACGGATGTACCTGGTGGCCATCGGCTGGATCTATGTGGTGCTGATGATGGCGGCCGCGGAGCTGACAAGTCCCTCGGGAACCGTGCTTGGCGCCGTGGTGACGCTGCTGTTGTACGGGCTGCTGCCGGTGTCGTTGTTGATGTACATCATGGCGACGCCGATGCGCAACAAGGCCCGTCGCCAACGTGAGCGTGACGAGCAGGCCAAGCTCCAGAGCACTGACAAATCAGCGCTCGACCAGCCAGATTCCGGCGGCCATCCGCCCGGTGACGCCGTCGCGCCGGTAGGAAAAGAACCGTGACGGGTGATCAACCGTACACAGCTTGACCGCCTGGATGCGGCTGGCACCGGCCGCGCGCAAGCGGTCTTCGGCCAGGCCGGCCAGATCGGCCAGCCATTTGCCAGGATGCGCGGGGCCACGCTCGACAAACCGTGACGAGCCCGTTGCGCCACGAACATCGAAGGCATCGAGCACATCCGGCCCGACTTCGAACTGACCCGGTCCGATGCAGGCGCCGAGCCAGGCCTCGACTTCGTTGACGCCGCAGTCTGCCGCGTCGCAGACGTTCGCCAGCGTCGCCTCGAGCACACCCGCCGCCAGCCCACGCCAGCCTGCATGCGCTGCGGCAACCGCACGGCCAGCGGCCGAAAAGAGCACCGGCAGACAATCCGCCACCTGCACCATGCAGGCGAGGCCCGGTGTGTTGCTGACGCTGGCGTCGGCCCGGTGGACGATCGCTGCCGGATCGGCATCCGACGCTTGCAGACGAACCACTCGCGCGCCGTGAACCTGCTCGAGCCATACCGGCCGCGCCGCCATGCTGGCCCGAAGCAATTGCTCGTTGCGGGCGACTGCGGCCAAGTCATCGCCAATTCCGGCGCGCAGATTGAAACTGTCGAACGGTGGTTTGCTGACACCGCCGTGGCGAGTTGTCATCACGGCATCGACGCCGCGGTGAGCCCAGCCGGGGCGCAGCCAGTCGAGCGGCGCCTTGAAGCCGGATGTCTCGCCGTTCACCGACGGCGACGCACGCCGGTGCCGATTGCCTCGAGGGAGCGTTCGCGCCGCTTCTCCTGCTTCTCTTCGAGCTTGCGCATCTCGCGGCGTTTGTAATAGCCGGTTGCATCGGCCCACGCCCACCAGACCACGGCACCGGCAAACGGCGACAGGACGACCCACCAGGCCCAGCTGGCGACCGGTCCCCATTCGGACAATTTCAAGCCCAGCAGCAGCAAACCGAGAATGACGAGATACATGGCTACCCCTGGTTCCGGACGACGCCCCCGCCATAGCGGTCAACGTCATCCGGTTAAGATCCGTTGTTGTTCCGGGACCAGATCAATATAGCCCATCCCTACCATCGAACAAGGAAAGAGTGACATGAAATCAGTTCTCCGTTTGACCGCATTGGGCGCGCTGCTCGCAGCAACGGCGTTTGGCGCGTCGGCGAGTCAGGACTTGGCGACCAAGAAGAACTGCATGGCCTGCCATGCGCTAGACAAGAAACTGGTCGGACCGTCGTACAAGGATGTCGCTGCGAAATACGCGGCGCAGAAAGACGCGGTCGATGTTCTGTCACAAAAGGTGATGAAGGGCGGCTCTGGCAATTGGGGCCCGGTGCCGATGCCGGCAAATCCTCAGGTGAGTGATGCCGAAGCCAAGGAACTGGTGCGCTGGATCCTGACGATCAAATAGCCTGCCTGCAGGCAACGAAGCAAAGGCTCCGCTTGCGGAGCCTTTTTTCGTTTTCGGCGCAGCTTGGTGTTGATGCTTCGTCCACCAGCTCGGCAGGCGCCCGGCCCCAAACAACGGATCAATAAGCCTGCCCGAGCTGTTCGAGAATGGCCGGATTTTCCAGCGTGCTGGTGTCCTGCGTGACGGTTTCATTTTTCGCAACCGAACGCAACAATCGTCGCATGATCTTGCCGGAACGTGTTTTCGGCAGGTTGTCGCCGAAGCGAATGTCCTTCGGCTTGGCAATCGGACCGATCTCGCGGCCGACCCAGTCTCGAAGCTGCTTGGCGATTTGTCTGGCTTCATCGCCGGTCGGGCGGGGCCGCTTCAAGACCACGAAGGCACAGACGGCTTCGCCGGTGGTGTCGTCCGGGCGGCCGACGACGGCGGCTTCGGCCACCAGTTCAGTGCAACTGACCAGCGCTGATTCAATTTCCATCGTACCCATGCGGTGGCCCGACACGTTCAGCACATCGTCGATGCGACCGGTGATCGTGAAGTAGCCGGTCTTGGCATCGCGGATCGCGCCGTCGCCTGCCAGGTAATACTTGCCCTGAAAATCCTGTGGGTAATAGCTGGCCTTGAAACGCTCAGGATCACCCCAGATGTTGCGGATCATGCCCGGCCAAGGCTTCTTCACCACCAGAATGCCGCCCTGCCCGTTCGGCACTTCCTTGCCGGTCTCGTCGACGACTGCGGCCATGATGCCCGGGAACGGCAAGGTGCAAGAGCCCGGCACCAACGGCGTCGCGCCCGGCAGCGGCGTGATCATGTGGCCACCGGTTTCGGTCTGCCAGAAGGTGTCGACGATCGGGCAGCGCCCGCCGCCGATGTGCTGGTGATACCACTCCCAGGCTGCAGGATTGATCGGCTCACCGACCGATCCGAGGATGCGCAGCGAACTCAGATCGTATTTGCGCGGATGCACGGCCTCGTTGCTTTCAGCGGCCTTGATCAGCGAACGGATCGCAGTCGGCGCCGTGTAGAAGACCGTGACGTGATGGTCCTGGATCATCTTCCAGAATCGGCCGGCGTCCGGATAGGTCGGCACACCTTCGAAAACGATCTCGGTTGCCCCCAACGCCAGCGGGCCGTAGGCGATGTAGGTGTGGCCGGTGACCCAGCCGATATCGGCCGTGCACCAGAAGATGTCGTCGGGCTTCAGGTCGAAGGTCCACTTGGTGGTGAGGGCTGCGTGCAGCAGGTAGCCGCCGGTCGAGTGCTGGACGCCCTTCGGTTTGCCGGTCGAACCGGAGGTGTAGAGCAGGAACAGCGGGTGCTCGGCCTCGACCCACTCAGGTTCGCAGACGTCCGACGCAGCGGCGGTCAGTTCATGCATCCAGCGATCACGCTCGGGGTTCCAGGCGATCTTGCCGCCGGTTCGCTGGTAGACGACGACGTCCTTCACCGACTCACAGCCACCGAGCGCCAGGGCCTCGTCGACGATCGCCTTCAGCGGCAAGTGCTTGCCGCCGCGCAGTTGCTCGTCGGCAGTGATCACCATCACCGCGCCGGCACCTTCGATGCGATCACGCAGACTCTGCGCCGAAAACCCGCCGAACACCACCGAGTGGGTTGCGCCGATGCGTGCGCACGCCTGCAACGCCACCACGCCCTCGATCGACATCGACATGTAGATGACGACGCGGTCGCCTTTCTTGACGCCCCGCGCCTTCAGCGCATTCGCCAATTTCGCGGTGCGGGCCAGCAAGTCGCTGTAACTGACACGCGTCACCTTGCCATCGTCGGCTTCGAAAATGATGGCGATCTTGTCCCCGAGCCCGGCTTCGACCTGCTTGTCGAGGCAGTTGTACGAAACGTTCAGCTTGCCGTCGGCAAACCATTTGAAAAACGGCGCGTTGCTGCTGTCCAGAACCTGCGTGAACGGTTTTTTCCAGGTGATGAACTCTCTTGCCAAGCGCGCCCAATAAGCCTCGAAGTCGGCTTCTGCCTCGGCGCACAGCTTGTCGTAAGCCGCCATTCCGGACACATGCGCCGCCGCAGCGAGCGCCGCAGGCGGCGGATAAAACGTGGTGTCGGTCATTGCTGTTTCCTCAAATCTTTTTGGGAGTCACGGTCGGTAAGCGAATTGACAAACGGTATGCAAGCGCTGTGTATCGTGCTGACCTCAGCTTATAACGTGTATCGCCCGGGCCGGCGAGCGCGATGAATCGTAGTCCATCATCCAGCCAATCACGATTGCCCTGAAGTGAAGATCCACTGCATCACGGGTGAGGCAGATCCGGCGGCAACTCGGCCTTGGAACCGACCCGCAGGTGCATGCCGGCCTTGGCCATCAGATTGGCCGACACCGGTGCGGTGACGAACAGAAAAGCGGTGATCAGCAGCTGACGCAGCGCGAAATCACCCTGTTCCAGGTAAACGAAAAAACTGGCGATCACCACGCCACCGACGCCCAGCGTGGTCGCCTTGGTCGGTGCATGCATGCGCATGAAGAAATCGCCGAATCGGACCAGGCCGCGGCGAGTTCGTCTTGCAAGTGTTTGAAGTTTTGTTCCGCCACGCTCTGAGTTTCGGACGACATCACAATCAACCCAGCTGATTTTGCAAGGTTGGTGACATCATCCTCTGATTTCTCAAGCTTGTCCTTGAGCTCCGCATTTGCCCGGTCTAGCATGCCGTTCATCTTCTGATAGTCTTCCCAACGCTGGTCGGACATCTTCTGGATATATTCTTCGACGAGCATGTTCGCGAAATCCGCTGCCGCTTGCGGATTCGGGGATTCTGTTTGGATGGTCAAGATGCGGCTATCCTTGGGTACCGTGACGGCAACACTTCCCGAAGCCACTCCCACCGCCTGACTCCAAGGGATTGCCATCGGATCCGCGATCCCAAGCCACTCGCGCACCGTTGATAGTAGCGACGTGGCGTGCGGCATAGG
>JBDTQC010000042.1:0-13275 GCA_039932405.1 Ideonella sp. | reverse complement strand
ACCTCACCTTCCACGACCCGCACTGTGTGAGGATGTGTCCGAGCGAGCCGGACCGGCTGTACCAGCAGAACCATTGCGGCATCTATCGTCTCGACCGACCCGGTGATGACAGCTGGCAGCGCATCGGTCGCAAGATGCCCAGACGTGTCGGTGACATCGGGTTTCCGATGGTGGTGCACCCGCGCGACGCCGACACCGCCTGGGTCTTCCCGATGGACGGCACCGACGTCTGGCCGCGCACCAGCCCTGCCGGTCAACCGGCCGCCTATGTCACCCGCAATGCCGGCAAGAGTTGGCAGCGCCTCGACGAGGGCCTGCCCGCAAGTCAGGCTTGGTGGACCGTCAAGCGTCAGGCCATGACCGCGGACGCGCAACCCGTTCCAGCCTTGTATCTGGGCACAACGAGTGGTGAGTTGTGGATCGGGCGCGATGAAGGTGCGCGTTGGTCGAACATTGCGCGCCATCTGCCAGAAATCTATTCGGTTGAGGTCGCACAACCGGCTTGACGAAGCCGCAATGATGCAAGTTCTGATTCCCGGCGCGCTGCGCTCATATACGCACAAGTCGCCGATCGAAGCCGACGGCGACACGCTGCTCGAACTGTTCGCCGACCTCGACCGACGCTACCCCGGCTTGCGCTTTCGCGTCGTCGACGAGCAGGACCGGCTGCGGCCGAACATGCGCGTCTTTGTCAATGGAATCGGGACCCGTGATTTGGGTCACGGCGTGCAACCGGACGACTTTGTCGCAATCGTGCAGGCGCTGAGCGGCGGTTGACTCAGTGCTGCGTCGGCGTGCCCCCTAGCGGGCAAGCGCCTCAGCGATTCAGCGCAAGCCGGTCGGGGTGACTGTCAGCCTCGGTCACTTCGGGCCGGGTTTCCTGGACCGGCTTCTGCGGCGCGGCCTGGGTCGAGATCTTTTGTACCACCGGCGCCAGCACGGGTGCAACCGGGGCGACGCTGTCGGTGGCGTTGACTGCCACCGTGCGACCACCCGCCACCGAACGCAGCCTGGCCTGCTCGGACAGCACTTTTGCGGCGTAGCCGCCGTCGTCGTTCAGATTGGCAGCACCAACGTAAAACCTGAGGCCTGCTTCGAGGCTGCCTGCCCTCGAAATGCACTCCTTCAGCACCTGAGCACCTACTCGCAGATTGGTCACAGGATCGAAGGCGGCGAAATTGCCTCCGAAGGCTTCATATTTGTCGTCATGGATACGGGTCATCACCTGCATCAGGCCCTGCGCGCCGACTGCGCTTTGCGCGAACGGGTTGAAGCTCGATTCGATCGCCATGATGGCCAGAATCAGCGTCGGCTCAAGGCCGACCTGCCCGCCGACATACCAGGCTTCCTTGACGAGCCGGCTGATCGGCTCTGGCGCAACCCGGTAGCGACGTGAAATCCATTGCGCAACGGCTGCCTGTTGACGGGTCAGCAGCTTGGGGTCGACGGCGGTGGCGCGCATCACTGCGGCCGGTTCGCTCAATTGTTGCGCGATCAGCTCGCTGGGATCCTGGCGGGCCTCGTGGCGGGCCTGCAGCCAGCCGAGCACCTGGGTTTCAACCTGGTGCCGGAGATTCTCGCGGCTGCTCGCAAAAATCAGCACTGCAACCGTGATCAGTCCGAGCAAAGCCAGGCTGTTGTGGCTGACTTCGAGCAGGCCGTTGCCGACGTCGCGGGCGAATACAGTCGCCGATCTGGATGCGGTCGATCGCAACGTTCGCAATCGCAACCCGAGAAAAGAGTAAGCAGTCATCTTCATCCTGTAACTTCCGCAGGTGCGGAATCGCGAGCCTCAGGCTCCGCGGCGGCGTCAGTCGGTGCGACCATAATGGCCGCGCTGTGTCGTGGCGGGAAAGTCCTGAACTCGTCAGCCTGAACGATGGCCGCCGTGCATGAATCCCCCGACCCATCGTCAATCGTCTGACTTGACGGGTTTTCCCTAGGACTCAACAAAGGAACGCGATTCTAGGAAGCGCCTTCATCCCCAGTCAAGAATATGGATTTGATCTCTAATTACTAAATCGTATGAAGTATCGAGATTTGCGGAGCTTCATCGATGGTCTCGAGGCGGCGGACCAACTCCGGCGCGTTGCCCAGCCCGTATCTCCGAAGCTCGAAATGACCGCACTGGCCGACCAGGTGTTGCAAAAGGGCGGTCCGGCTTTGTTGTTTTTGGATGCGATTGGTTACAAGATTCCAGTGCTCGCCAACCTGTTCGGTACGCCAGGCAGGGTCGCAATGGGCATGGGCGCGCAAAGTACCGCCGAACTTCGTGATATCGGCAGGGTGTTGGCAAACCTCAAGGAGCCCGAACCGCCCAAGGGGCTGAAAGATGCGGGGCGTCTGTTGCAGATGGCCAAGTCGCTCTGGGACATGAAGCCCGCCCAGGTCAGGTCGGCCGCCTGTCAACAAGTCGTATTCGACGGCCCGGATGTCGATCTGACCTTGCTGCCCATACAGACCTGTTGGCCCGGCGACGTCGGCCCGCTGATCACCTGGGGATTGGTCGTCACGCGCGGCCCGCAAGGCAGGCCGACGGCGCGCCGCCGTCAGAACCTCGGCATCTATCGCCAGCAGCTGATCGGCCGCAACCAGCTGATCATGCGCTGGCTGGCGCACCGTGGCGGCGCGCTCGATTTTCGCGATTTTGCGCTGACCAATCCAGACCAGCCTTTTCCGATCGTCGTCGCGCTCGGCGCCGATCCGGCCACGATCCTCGGTGCGGTGACGCCGGTACCGGATAGCTTGTCCGAGTACCAGTTTGCCGGCCTGCTGCGCGGCAGCCGAACCGAGGTGGTCGATACAGCCGCCGGCGATTGCGGTGTGATGCTGCAGGTGCCTGCCAGTGCCGAGATCGTGCTCGAAGGCCAGATCCCGGTTGCAGCGCGTGGCTTCAGCGGACGCAGCGAACACGGCGTGAAATTGCGCGAGCAGGGAGGCTATCTGCATGCGCTGGAAGGGCCGTTCGGCGATCACACCGGCTATTACAACGAGCAGGATTGGTTTCCGGTGTTCGAGGTGACGCGTTTGACGCATCGTCGTGACCCGATCTACCACTCGACCTACACCGGCAAGCCGCCCGACGAGCCGGCGATTCTCGGGGTGGCGCTCAACGAAGTGTTCGTGCCGATCCTGCAGAAGCAGTTTCCGGAGATTGTCGACTTCTATCTGCCGCCTGAGGGCTGCAGTTACCGAATGGCGATCATCAGCATCAACAAGAGCTATCCGGGTCACGCCAAGCGCTTGATGTTTGGACTCTGGAGTTTTCTGCGCCAGTTCATGTATACGAAGTTCATCGTCGTGACCGATGCCGATATCGACATCCGGAACTGGCAGGAAGTGATCTGGGCGATCACCACGCGCATGGATCCGGTGCGAGATACGACGCTGGTCGGTCAGACGCCGATCGACTACCTCGACTTCGCCTCGCCGGTCAGCGGGCTGGGCGGCAAGATGGGCCTGGATGCCACCAACAAGTGGCCGGGTGAAACCAGCCGGGAATGGGGCCGCAGCATCGAGATGGACCCACAGGTCAAGGCACGTGTTCAATCAATTCTCGATGACGTGTTGGCCGCGCGATGAGCGCCAGCGGCCGACGGCGCTGAAGGGTCACAAGTGAGCGATATGCTCGTCAAGCTGTACGACTTGCCGCCACGTGCCGAACCGGTTGGGGGTGGCGACGGCCTCGTCATCCGCAAGCCGATCGGTGCCGAAAACCGGCTCATCGTCGATTGGGTGCTCGATCACTTCGGTGACGCCTGGGCGTCCGAAACCCAGGCCGCACTCGGCAATCGACCCGTCAGCCTGTTCGTGGCGATCCGCCACACCGAGCTGCTCGGCTTCGCCTGCTATGACGCCACATTGCTAGGCATGTTCGGCCCGATCGGCGTCGCTGAAGGAAAGCGCAGCAACGGGATCGGGCTTGGCCTTCTGCGTGCCTGCCTAGACGACATGCGCTGCGTGGGCTATGGATATGCCGTGATCGGCGGGGCCGGGCCGGCCGAGTTCTTTCGACGTGGCGTCGGCGCCGTCGAAATTCCCGATTCCTCGCCCGGTGTCTATCGCGGCATGCTGAAACGCCGGGCCACCACCTGATCGATCAGCGAGCGGGTTGCTGCGCACCATTCGCGCCAACCGCTTGTGCCGCGGACTCGGTGCGGCAGCGCCCGGACGAATCGAATGGTTCGGCGCGCAACTTGTCGAGCAAAAGGATCGTAGGCTGCCCGGTTTCTGACCAACCACGGCGTTGTTCCTCGGCGCGGATGGCTTCGCGCGTAGATGGCCCGTCGTAGCCGTCGACTGCCACCGCACATTGGCCGGCCGCACGCAGCATGGTCTGCAACTGCGAAAACCCGGCTCTCGATAACGCCAATGCGGCGTCCGGGTTCGACCAGGGCGTCTGTTGCGTCGGGTCGCCGCGCAGTGCTGCCGACAGTTGCCCGATTGCCAGCGCATAGGAATCGGCGCGGTTGTACTGCCAGATCGCATGGAAATTCTTCGTCAACAGCCAGGCCGGTCCGTCGGGCCCTGCGGGCGCCAGCAAGGCCGCCGAGGTGCTTGATTCCAGGCTCGGCCAGCGAGCTTGACGATCCGCCGGCGACTTGCCATCGACGCGCCGCACGCCCAGCGCCGCCCACTGCGCAAGCGTGCGGCATTTGCCACTCGGCTGGGCTTTGCCGAGGCAGTTGTGCTCACGCTCGCTGCTGTCGTGCTGGCGCGTGACGCCTGGCGGCGCGCTGACCTCGATCGCCCACGGCAAGCCGTCGGTCCAACCCAGGCCTTTCAAATAGTTGGCCGTCGTCGCCAAGGCGTCGGGCATGTTGCCCAGGGTATCGATGATGCCGTCGCCATCGCCGTCGGCCATGAACTGGAGGTGTGTTCCGGGCATGAACTGCGTCATGCCGAAGGCGCCAGCCCAGGAGCCGCGAAAGTCGTCGGGTTTCACGAATCCCTGCTGGGCCAGCCACAACGCGGCAAAGAAGTGGGCCTTGCGCTCCTGGTTCGACAGCCGCAGGCAGGCCCGGCTCAGGGTCGCGTCGATGACCTTGTGACGGCCTTGCAGACGTCCGAAATCGCTCTCCACGCCGAGCACCGCGACGACCGTTGCCGGATCGACGCCATACCGCGCGGCAATCCGCGCCAGTGCCGAAGATTGCTCGGCCAGCACGGCCTGGCCATCGCTGATGCGTTCGGCATCGACCAACCGGGCCAGGTAATCCCAGATCTGCAATTCGAACTCGGGCTGAGTGCTGCTGGCCTTGTCGATGCGCGGGCGCAGATCCTGCGCCTCCTGGGTGTAGGTGGTGAACGTTTCCGGCCGCACATTCGGATATCGAGGGAGTTCGCGTTGCAGCGTCTCGATGCACTGCGACAACGCCATCTGCGCGTGGCCTGAGACGGGAATGCAAACCAGCAAAGCAGCCAGCAAGTTGCAGCAGCGGCGAATCGGGGTGGAAAAACTCATCAAGCCAGTGTAGGGGGCCATGCATCAGACTTGTTGCGGGCCGGGCATCCGGTCGATAATCAATTGAGATCGAACAGCCTCGGCGCAACGTCTGACCGTTTGCGTTTAGCTTCTGCATCCCCGCTCCCACCGAGGCCTTTCCATGCCCGCCAAGTCTGCCATGCGATTTTCGGCCCTGTTCGCCAGTGTTGGCGTGTTGGCTGGTTGCGCGGTTGCGCCGACCGACGGCACGTCCGCTGCTCCTGGTGCACCTTCGCCACAGAGCAGGCCTGCACCTGCTCCTGCCACGGCCTCGGTGCCCGCGCCCGCGCCGGTGACGGCGCCACCGCCTGCACCTGCTCCGCCGGTTTCGCCAGCTCTGCAGCAACAGGCGCACAAGATGGCGCTGACGGCAGTCGAATCGCTCGAAGCAGGCAACGAGGACCAGGCGAAGACCGACCTGGAATCGGCCTTGGCGGTCGACCCGAACAGCAAACTTGCGCTCAGCCTGAAGAAGCAGATCAGCGTCGATCCGATCGAGGCTTTGGGCCGCGATTCGTTCTCATATACGGTGCGCTCGTCGGATACCCTGTCGCGCATTGCCGGACGTTTTCTGGGCGACATCTTCTCGTTCTACATCCTGGCGCGTTACAACGATATCAAGGTGCCACGCCTGGTTGCTGCCGGACAGGTCCTGAAGATCCCCGGCAAGGCGCCGCCTCCCGGTAGCGAACGCGAGCGCGAACGCGAAGCGCCTGCCCCATCACCGCGTCAGGCTGCACCGACTGCCGCGCCCGTGCAGCCTGCACCGAGCCCGGCGCCCGCATTACCCCCGCCGCAGCCGCCAGCTGCACCACCGGCGCCGGCTGAGCCACCGGCTGGTGTCAAGGCCATGCAAAGCGCCGAGGCTGCCGAGAAGGCCGGCGATCTCGACCGCGCGCTGAGCGAATACAACCGCGCTGCCGGTCTCGACCAACCGGCGGCCGCAAGCAAGGCAGCCGCCGTTCGGCGCCGGATGGTTGCCAACCACACCCAGGCGGCCCGCTCCGCGATGGCGCGGCAGGATCTCGACGGTTCGATCAAAAGCTGGGACCGTGTGCTTGCGATTGATCCGTCGAACGACACCGCCAGGCTCGAGCGTCAGCGTGCCATCACGCTGCGCGAACGCCTGAAGGGAATGAACAAGTAGCCACCCAGTCAAGCGGGGCGCGTCACCGCCCCTTCTTGACGTTCCAGATCGACGATCCAGATGGCTATTTGCGGGCGGGTTGACCGGCCGCCGATTTCAACTGCTTGAGCTTTTGACTGGCGCGTGAGTTTTTGCGGTTCAGCTGCACGCTGCGCTCGAGCAAGGCAATTGCCGACGTCGGATTGCTGGCAGCGATGCTGTCGGCCTGTTGATACAGGACATCGGCCAGCAGCGTCCGGGCGGCTTCGTCGCGGCCGTTGCTGGCCAGCCAGGCGTCCAGCATCGCGACGGCTTCGTCGTATTCACCCTGGCTGGCAAGCAGCGAGGCATGTTCGACCTCGATGCGATCCTGCGGCACGGAGGGTGGCGTCGCTTTTGCAGTCTTTTCGCCGTCGCGCGCACCTGCCATGGCTGCGGATGCGGCCGACCGGCTGGCGCCCGGACTGGAAGGCACACCGGGCGGTGACATTTCCGCGTCGGCCATGGACCTGCGCGTCAAGGTCAGGCGCGACAGTTTGCCCAGGCTGGTGCGGCGCACGCGTTCCTTTTCGATGGTGCGCAGCGCCTCGGCGGCCTTCGGCTGATCGGGCTGCAGCGCGAGTGCGGCCAGGTAGTTCGAGGCTGCGGTGTCGAACTGCCCACGTGCGGCAGCCTGATCACCGCGCTGCACACGATCGGCGGCCGCGGCGGCCGCCCTGCGCTTCGCCTCCAGCCAGTGTTCGCGGTAGTCGTCATGGCGGGGTCGGATGGTTGTGAGTACTTCCCAGATCAACACCGCTTCGGCGAGCTTCCCCTGACGTTCCAGATCGAGTGCACGCGCCCGTTGGCCGATTTCGTAGGCCGTCGGTTCGGGGGGCAGCACCACGATCGGTGCGGCCTCGACGAAGCCGGGCTCTGGCGCAGTCAAAGGCGGCGCTGGAACGCCGGCGCAAGCCTGCAACAGCACGCAGATGGTCGCAACGCCAAAGGGCAAGCGGCCGGTCATGGCAACACCGGCCGGCTGATCTGCAATTTGGCCTTGAATGCCTCCAGATCGTGGTCGCCGAAAATCATGGTTCGGCGCAGCATCAAGGGTTGTGCGAAGAAGGCATTGCCACCCGGGGTGACCGTCACCGCCAGCTTGTATTGATGCCGGTTCAGTGCATCGAGCACGATGTCGTTGGCGTCACCATACGGATAGGCATATTGCTCGACTTGCACGTTCAGCCGTTTTTCCAGCAACTCGCGCGGGATCCTTGTTTCGTTCTCGATCGACTGGCGATACCGGGTGTCGTCTTCGCCCGCGCTGCGCTCGATCAGGTTGCGGTGGGTCTTCGAATGCGACTGAATGTCGATCAAGCCGGATTTGGCGAGCTCCTGCAGCTGTGTCCAGCTCACAGCGTCGCCAGCGCCGACGAAATCGGTGTAGACAAACAAGGTGGCTGGGAAATTGTGCTTGCGCAAAGCCGGCCAGGCGTATCGGTAGGTCGACTCGTAACCATCGTCGATGGTGATCACGACCGATCGCTGCGGCAGTGTCTCGCGGCCTTGCAGAAAGCCGGTCAATTGCGACAGCCGGATCACGTGATAGCCGTTGCGCGCCAGCCAGTCGAGCTGGATCGCAAAGTTGTCCGGTGAAACCGACATCTTGCCGGCAGATCCGCCGAATCGGTGGTAACACAGGATCGGCACGGTCTGGTAGCGGTCGGCGTGGACGCCGGTCGGATACAGCGCCTTCAACGGCACGATCAATGGCTGGCCGGGCTGAGGTTGGCTGATGCCGTTGGCTTCGGCAATCTTCCAGTCCTGGTCCTCGCTGCCGAGCAGCTGCGCGGCGATCGATTTGAGGGTTTCGCCAGCACGCGGCTGGTAGACGATCAATCGATCGCTGCGCCCGAGAATGCCCGGCTTGAGCGAATTGTCGGTCCGGATGACGGCGGCTTGGCCCGGCGCTTGCCGAGGGCTGGCCGGCGGCGTTTCAGGTGGCGAGGCGCAAGCGCCAAGCAGACTGGCCAGGACTGCAAGACTGGAATGGCTGACCCACCTGCGGCAGGCGTCGAACATGCGGTGCATGCGCTTTCTCCCGTTGCGAGACTCACGTTTTCGCCGGCCGAGGCAGGATGGTGGCCGGCTGCGGCGCGGCACCTTCCACCTGTGCCCGCTGCAGGGCTTCGGCCATCTGATCGAACGCGCCGTACAAGCGACCGAATTCGTCCTTGCGTGTCTCGGCGATGCGGTGGTCGAAGCGGCCCTTGGCAATTTCTCCCATCGACTCACCGACCAGCTTGATCGGCCGGGCAAACCAGTTCGCGACGAAAAACATCGCGATGGCAACGGCCAGCACGGTGATGAGCACCAACGCGACCATCAGGCTGATCGACAGCTGAGCCACCTGTTTCAGTGGTTTTTCAGGCAAGGCAAGCCACAACTTGCCGACCGGTGTTCCCGAAAACGTGATCGGTGTTTCCAGCCCCAGCACGGTTTCGTCGTTGATCGAATAACGTGTCAGCGGCAACCCGCTTCTGGTCTTGCCGATGGCTTCGCCGACCGGACCGGTGAAGGGTTTACCGATCAGCGCCTGCTGGCTTGCTGCACGCACGATGCCGCTGCGATCGCTGATGGTCAGGCTGGCGAAGTCGCCGGTCTTCATCATGCTTTCGACGGCGACTTCGACCGCGCCCCAATCTTCGAGGCCGGATGCCTCGGCGTTCTGGACCGCGATGAAGCGTGCCAGCGCGGCGCCGTTGTCGGTGACCTGGCTCAACATCGCCGAATACTGGCGCTGCGTGATCACCGTGCCGGCGATCGCCATCACTACCGCCACGATCAAGGCCATCATGGCGGCCCATTTGACGCGCAGCGAAATGAAGCGCGGCGTATCTTCCGCAGTTGCCGCGGAGTCGATTTCAGCCAGTACCTTGATCAGCGCGTCGGCCAGCTCCTCGCCATTCTGATAGCGTTTTTCCGGCGCCTTTGCCAAGCAGCGGTCGACCACGCGTCGCAACGATGCCGGGACCCCGGGGCGCACCTTTTCAATCGCCTCGGGCGACTCGTTGGTGATCTTGACCGCCACCGCGATCAGCGTGTCGCCCTGGAAGGGCCGCTTGCCGGTCAGCATCTGGTACAGCAGGATGCCGGTGGAGAACAGATCGGATCGACCGTCGAGCTTGAGCCCTTGCGTCTGCTCGGGCGACATGTACTGCGGCGTGCCCAGCACATCGCCAATGCGGGTGCGTTGTTCGGAGTCTGGCGATTCGACATGGGCAATGCCGAAGTCGGTGACCTTGATCGACATGTTGCGCCGCTGCAGCATGATGTTGCCGGGCTTGATGTCGCGGTGCACGATGCCGCGATCGTGGGCATAGCCCAGTGCCTTCGCCAGCTGGATGCCGATCAGCACCACATCGCGCACCGCCAGCGGCGTCTGGTTGGTCATCGCCGCATTCAGCGGATCGCCTTCGAGCAGCTCCATCGCCATGTAGGGGCGGCCTTCGATCTCGCCGACATCGTGAACCGTCACGATATTCGGGTGCGACAGACCGCCCGCGGCGCGAGCCTCCTGCAGGAAGCGCGCGCGATATTCCTCGTCGGCGCAGAAAGAGGCGTGCAGGAACTTGATCGCCACGTCGCGACCGATGGCCGGGTCGTGCGCGCGGAACACTGACGCCATGCCGCCGCGGCCGATCGACCCCTTGATCAGGTAACGCCCCACCTCTTGCACCGTGACGTCGCTGGTCTGGGTACCACCCGGCAATGTCTCGCCGATGACGCGCGCTGGAACGCCGCCAGCGTTGGTCTGGCTGGTGACAGGTCCGAAGGTCGTTTGCCGACCGATGTTGGCGGTGATCGGATTGATCATCGAGACCGACGTGTGAACACCGGTCACTGGCGCCGCACGAAACACGGCGGAAGTCGCGACTCTGGTTTGGTCGCCCTTGTCGTCCGGGTTGGTCGATGCATCATCTGCCGCCGGGTCGCGGCTGGGCGGAACTGCGCCGTTTTCATCTTCGGTCATCGAGGCAGGCCCCCTTGCCCGCAAGTCAGGTCGAATCGAATGATCTTGCCGATGCATTCGTCGTGTCGTGCTTAGGCCGACACGACGATTCAGCACTGGGCATTTTGACACTGGCAGGCGCGTTGCGTGGTGGTAATCGATCAGGATTGCGGTGAGAACCCACGCTGTTTGTCGGGATGTAACCGCACTTGTGCATCGGATGAAGTTGGGCTAAGGTGAGTTCGTCTGCCAAGCAGACAAATCTGATGACGCAGTCTCTGCGTGTCAGGGGCCCCTGACCACTTACCTCAGGAGCTCCAAATTGGTGACCCCGGTCACCCGCCCCTTCCAGCGTCATGCTCGGAAGGGGTTTTGATTTCTGGGCTCCCTTCTGGGCGTCGATCGAGCTCCATCCTCGCCATCGTCCAATCGGTCTTGCTGACGAAACGTCCCACCAACGGTGGATTCACAGCGAATCCGATGGTGGTCATGATCGGGCTCCTGATGGTGATGTTCTGGCAGGAGAGTGATCATGTATTTCGATGAACGCAATGAAGGCGACTATCGCATCTTCGCCGGAGCACTCGAAGCGCAGCAAGGCGATGGCTATATCGCGGCGGTGATCGTCAACCGCTGGCGCGGCAAGCCCGGTACGCCGCGCGAGGCCTTTCGTGACGAGAGCCTGGCCTGCGGCCATCGTTGGTCAACAGCGCACGCGGCGCTTTCATTCGCGATGAGCCGGGGGCAGCAACTGGTGCGCACCGAACCCGATCGACTGGCCTGCTGACTCGCACGGCGTCAGCTCACGGCGCGGTCGGCAGCCAAACCATGGTGCAGGCTGATTTCGACCCAGCGTATACTGGATATATATACAGTATTCAGGCGCTTTGATGGATCGACGTCGTTCGACGTTCGATGGCAGAAATGAGCGCTGCTGCAGGCCGCGCTGGTGCTCCCGAATTACGCCGAACTCCATTGTCGAAGCAATTTCAGCTTTCTTCGCGGCGCATCGCATCCTGAAGAACTGATCACCCGCGCCGCCGCACTCGGCTACAGCGCATTGGCGCTGACCGATGAGTGTTCGCTGGCGGGCGTCGTGCGTGCCCATGCCGAGGCGAAGCAGCACAAGCTGCACCTGATCATCGGCAGCGAGATGCGCCTGCAACTGCCCGGCAATGGCGCGGCTCACGCACGGCTGGTGGTGCTGGCGCAGACCCGACGCGGCTACGGCAACCTGTCGCACTGGATCACCGTCGCGCGGCGTCGCGCGGCCAAGGGTTCGTACCTCGCCCATCCCGGCGATATCGAGGGCAAGGTACCCGGTGCGCCGACGCTGGCCGGCCTGCCCGAATGCCTGGCCTTGCTGGTGCCTGAGGCCGGACAGCCGTTCGAGCAGATCTTCGCCCAGGCGATGTGGCTGAAAACCTGGTTCCAGGATCGCGCAGCAATCGCGCTCGAGCTGCTTTTGCGTCCGGGCGACGATGCACTGCGTGAGCAGGTGCGCAAGGTCGCCCAATTCACCGGCCTGCCGATCGCGGCCGCCGGCGATGTCTTGATGCACGTGCGTTCTCGCAAACCGTTGCAGGATGTGTTGACCGCGACCCGGCTGAAACGAACCATGGCCGATTGCGGCCGCGAGCTGCCGGCCAATGCCGAACAGCATCTGCGTTCGCGCAGCCGGCTGGCGGCGCTGCATGCCGAAGAGTGGCTGGCCAATGGCGTGGCGCTGGCGGCACGCTGCAGCTTTTCGCTCGCCGAGCTGAAATACGAATATCCGAAGGAGATCGTCCCCGACGGTGAAACACCGACCAGCCATCTGCGCAAGCTGACCTTCGCCGGCGTCGAGACGCGTTTTCCACAAGGTCTGAGCGATGAATGGCGCGCCCAGATCGAGCACGAACTGGCCTTGATCGAGCGTCTGCGCTACGAGCCGTATTTTTTGACCGTCGCGGATATCGTGCACTGGGCGAGGGCGCAGGGCATCCTGTGTCAGGGTCGGGGCAGCGCGGCCAATTCGCTGGTCTGCTATTGCCTGTGCGTCACCGAAGTCGATCCGCGCCGAGCCAAGCTGCTGTTCGAACGTTTCATCAGTGTCGAACGCAATGAGCCGCCCGATATCGACATCGATTTCGAACATCAGCGGCGCGAGCAGGTGATCCAGTACATCTACGCCAAATACGGTCGCCATCGCGCGGCCTTGACCGGCGTGGTGATTTCCTATCGCCCGCGCTCGGCATTGCGCGACGTCGGCCGCGCGCTTGGCATCGATCTGCAGCGCATCGATGCCGTCGCCAAGAGCCAGCAGTGGTTTGACGGCCGCACGGTGCAAGCTGAACGCCTGCGCGAGAACGGCTTTGATCCGCAGGCCCCGCTGACCCGTCTGTGGGCCGAGCTGACGGCCAGCCTGATCGGTTTTCCGCGCCACCTCAGCCAGCACCCGGGCGGCTTCCTGATCGCGCGCGAGCAGATCGAGCAGCTGGTTCCCGTCGAGAACGCCGCGATGGAAGGCCGCAGCGTGATCCAGTGGGACAAGGATGACCTCGACGTGCTGGGGCTGATCAAGGTCGACATCCTGGCGCTCGGCATGCTCAGCGCGATCCGCCGCGCGCTCGAGCTGATCGCCATCAAGCTTGGCCATCCACTGCGCATGCAGGATATTCCCGACGGCGA
>JBDTQC010000041.1:0-13365 GCA_039932405.1 Ideonella sp. | reverse complement strand
CACGATCGTGGCCGGAATGCCCATGCGTTGCGCGTGATACGCAACGCCTTGTGCATGGTTGCCCGCGGACACCGCCAGCACGCCTGCCGCGCGCTCGGCCGGCAGCAGCTGCGCCATCCGGTTCAGCGCACCGCGTTCCTTGAACGATGCGGTGAACTGGTGGTTCTCGAACTTCAGAAAGACCTGACAGCCGATCAGCTCAGACAGCGTGCGCGACGCCAGGCACGGCGTCGCGATGACTTCGCCGCGCAGCCGCAGCGCTGCCGCGCGAATCGTCGCGAGTGTCAGCCCTTCATTCATCAGGCGACGCGGCAGACCTTCAGCATGTTGGTTCCGCCGGGATGCCCCATCGGCTCGCCACAGGTGATGGCATAGGTATCACCCGAGCGCAACACGCCGCGCTCGATCATCAGGGCCTCGGCGTTGGCCAGGGCCACGTCGCGGTCGCTGTGGCTGGGCATCAGCAGCGGGCGGACATTGCGGTACAGCGCCATCTTGCGCTCCGAGAACACCTGCGAGGTCAGGCCGTAGATCGGTACCTTGATGTTGTGACGGCTCATCCACAGCGCGGTCGAACCCGATTCGGTCAGCGCAAGGATCGCCTTGCACCCGAGGTGGTGGGCGGTGAACAGCGCACCCATCGCAATCGACTGGTCGATGCGCCCGAACTTCTTGTTGGCGAAATCGGTGTCGATGCTGCTGTCTTCGGCCCGTTCCGCCTCCAGCGCGATCGCCGCCATCTGCTCGATGGTTTCGACCGGGTATTTGCCAGCCGCGGTCTCGGCGCTGAGCATCACGGCATCGGTGCCGTCGAGCACCGCGTTCGCCACATCGCTGACTTCCGCGCGCGTGGGCACCGGATTCAGGATCATGCTCTCCATCATCTGCGTGGCGGTGATGACCACCCGATCGAGTTCGCGCGCCAGTTTGATCATGCGCTTCTGCAGCGCCGGCACCGCGGCATTGCCCACCTCGATCGCCAGGTCGCCACGCGCCACCATGATGCCGTCGCTGGCGCGCAGGATATTCTCGAGCTCGGGAATCGCCTCGATGCGCTCGATCTTCGCGATCAGCGCCGGCCGGTGCCGCCACTGTTGACCCGCCACGTTGGCGAGCTGGCGCGCCATTTCCATGTCGGTCGCACTTTTTGGAAAGCTGATCGCCAGGTATTCGCACTGGAAAGCCATCGCCGTCTTGATGTCCTCCATGTCCTTGGCGGTCAGCGCCGGTGCCGTCAGGCCGCCCCCTGCCTTGTTGATGCCCTTGTTGTTGGACAGGGTGCCGCCAGCCACGACGGTGGTGTGCACCTCTTCGCCACGCACTGCGTCGACCACCAACTTCAACAACCCGTCGTTGAGCAGGAGCACGTCGCCGGCGCGCACGTCGCGCGGCAGTTCCTTGTAATCGAGGCCGACGCGCTCATTGGTACCCAGCGCCGTGCTGGCTGCATCGAGGATGAAGAGCTGGCCGATCGTCAGTTCGGTCTTGCCGCCCTCGAACTTGCCGACCCGGATCTTCGGGCCTTGCAGATCGGCCATGATCGCTACCGTCCTGCCGGCCCTGAGAGCGACTTCCCGAACCACCGCAGCGCGGTCGATGTGGTCTTGCGCGCTGCCGTGTGAAAAGTTGAGCCGGACGACGTCGACGCCGGCGAGGATCATGCGCTCGAGAATGACCGGGTCGCTCGACGCCGGACCCAGGGTTGCAACGATCTTGGTGGCGCGGGTCATGGCGGTCTCCGAAAAATTAGGCGGTGCCCGGACCATCCTCGCCCGGCTGCGACTTTTGCCGTCGCATTATCAGCGTGGAATGTGGCGCCCGGGCCGGCCAGCGCTTGCTGCTTGCTGCGGCTTACTGCGCCGACGCCGCGCGCCGCTGCAACACCTCGAACGCCGGCAGGGTCTTGCCTTCGAGCACCTCGAGGAATGCACCACCACCGGTCGAGATGTAGCCGATGTCCTTTTCGATTCCGTATTTGGCAATCGCCGCCAGGGTGTCTCCACCCCCGGCGATGCTGAAGGCCGGGCTCTGCGCGATCGCACGCGCAATGGTCTCGGTGCCATGCGCAAAGGCGTCGAACTCGAAGACCCCGACCGGTCCGTTCCAGACGATCGTGCCGGCGGCTTTCAACTGCTCGGCCAGTGCGGCCGCGGTCTTCGGACCGATGTCGAGAATCAGGTCGTCTTCCGCCACATCGGTAGATGCCTTGACCGTGGCAGCAGCGTCGGCAGCAAAGGTCTTGGCCGTCACCACGTCGAGCGGGATCGGCACGCCTGCGCCGCGCGCCTGCATCGCCGCCATCACCGCGCGCGCCTCGTCGACAAGATCGGCCTCGGCGAGCGATTTGCCGATCGGCAAGCCGGCGGCCAGCAAAAAGGTATTGGCGATTCCGCCGCCGACGATCAACTGGTCGACCCGGTCGCCCAGCGCCTTCAGAATGGTCAGCTTGCTGCTGACCTTGCTGCCTCCCACGATGGCCAGCAACGGGCGCGCCGGAGCCGCCAACGCTTGGCCGATCGCGTCGATCTCGGCCGACAACAGCGGGCCTGCGCAGGCGATCGGGGCATATTCGGCGATGCCGTAGGTACTGGCCTCGGCGCGGTGCGCCGTGCCGAACGCATCGTTCACAAAGACATCGCACAACGCCGCCATCTTGCGCGCCAGCGCCTCGTCGTTCTTCTTCTCACCCTTGTTCAGCCGGCAATTCTCGAGCAGCACGACCTGGCCCGGTTCGACATCGACGCCGTCGACCCAATCGGCGATCAGCGGGACTTCGCGGCCGAGCAGTTCACCCAGCCGGCGAGCCACCGGCGCCAGCGAGTCCGCCGGCTTGAACTGGCCCTCGGTCGGCCGTCCGAGGTGAGAAGTGACCATCACAGCAGCGCCCGCCTTCAGCGCCTGCTCGATGCACGGCAGCGACGCACGGATCCGCGTATCTTCGGTGATTGAACCGTCATCGTCTTGCGGCACGTTGAGATCGGCCCGAATGAAGACGCGGCGGCCGCGGATGCGGCCCGCGGAGACAAGATCCTGAAAGCGAAGGATGTTCATGCAATCGTCGGTGGTTGAGTCAGCGGGAACGAACCGGCGCGGCGGCCGGGACTGCCCCCGCATTCTGCTACCAGCCGAGCAGCAGCTTCAAAGGCAGCAGGACCGCCATGCCAGCCAGAATGGTGCCGAGGATATCGCGACGCCAGAAAAACCAGGCACTGGCGGCGAGCACGGAAAACAGCCGCGCGTCGCGCCAGGTGTCGATGAACTGGCCATGCGACATCACGATTTCCGGCACCAGCACCGCGGTCAATGCCGCCAGCGGCGCGTAGCGCAGCCCGCGCTTGATCCAGTCAGGCAGCACAAGGTCGCGGTCGGAAATCAGGAAAAACGAGCGCGTGACGACGGTGATCAGCGCAAGGCCGACGATCGCGATGGTGGCCTCGATGCCGCTCATGCAGCGGCCCCCGGTTCGCGTCGACCCGCGCGCGTCAGCAGGGCGCGCACGCGTCGGCCGGCATCACCGCCGCCGTCGATCATCAACCCGACGCAGACCGCTGCCGCGATCGCAACGACGATGTTGAGCTTGAACGGCAGGGCGAAAGCCACCACCGCCGCCGCCGCGGCCACCAGCGCGGCGGTAGTTGTTGCACGATCGGACAGCAGCGACCAAGTCAGGCCCAGCAGCGCCAGCACCCCCGCAAAACCAAGGCCCCACTGTGTGGGGATGACATCGGCCAGCACGATGCCCAGCACCGACGCGATCTGCCACGAGGCCCAGTTGATCGAGCTGCCGCCCAGCAGGTATTCGATCTGACCCTCGTCTTCGCTCGGCTCCTGGAAACGCTTCATGAACAACACATAGCTCAGGTCGGCCGAAAAATACATCATGGCCACCCGTTCGCGCCGCGAAAACCGCATCAGGAACGGCCGCCACTGCGCGCTGAAGATCACGAAGCGCAAATTCACGCACAGCGCGGTTGCCCAGATCACCCACACCGGCGCGCCCGACGAGATCAACGGCAGCACGGCCAGCTGCGCGCTGCCCGCAAAGACGGTGAAGGTCATCAGCAGCGCCAGCGGCATCGACAGGCCACCCTTGACCATGGCGACGCCAGTGACCAGGCCCCAGGCAGCGATGCCCAGGCTGACCGAGGACATGTCACGCAGGCCGGCGCGATACTGGGGATGGCGCAGGCAAGCGCGGATCGATTCCATGGGCGCGATTGTCTCAGGCTCGGCCTTGTTTCACAGCGCAGGGGGCACGCTACGGCAATGGCCGAACCGCTTCACCCGACCCTCGATCCGGCCAGCCTTCAGTGCTTGGCGGACGTGGACAGCTTCTTGCCGACGGCGCGGCCTGGCGCATCGCCATCGCCGGCCTCGGCTCCTTCGTCGGCGCCGGCCTGCGGCTGGAGCGCCGCAAGCACCGGAGCAACCACATCGATCTTGTTCTCGCGCATGTAGTCGTTCATGTCACGCCAGCCGGCAAATACCGCCGCTCGCTCGACCTTCTTGTTGAGTGTGAAGCAATCCTCGAGCGCGCGTCCGGCGTGCCGGCAGGCACCGCCGACGGCACGTCCATCGGCCTCGCGGGCTGCCGCAATCGTCTCGGGCGTTTCGATGCCGAGCCGCTCGCAGCCTGCAAGCAAGAAGATGGCGCAGCAGCCCAACAGCGAGACAAGACGCGGCAGCGAAGATCGGGTTCGAGAAGACATGACCAGCGATTTATCGGCTGCATCGCCCCGGACTTGAGTGATTGGCAAAAGCTGTCTGAGTCGTTCCCCGTCCTTCAGCGCATCGCGAGCAAGCGGGCAACCCGCTCTTCGGTAGCCGGATGGGTCGAGAACAGGCCGCGCAGACCACCGCTCGACAGCGGATTCATGATCATCATCTGCGCGGTTTCCGGGTGCCGCTCGGTGGTCTCCAGCGGAATCCCTTTCGCAAACTGCTGGATCTTCTGCAACGCGCTGGCGAGCGCTTGCGGATCACCGGAGATCTCGGCTCCGCCGCGGTCGGCTTCGAACTCGCGCCCCCGGCTGATCGCCATCTGGATCAGGCTGGCAGCCAACGGCGCCAGCAGCATCACCAGCAGCCCGACGATCGGATTGTTGGAGCGCCCCTGGCTGTCGCGCCCGCCAAAGAACATCGCAAAATTTGCCAGCATCGAGATTGCACCGGCCATCGTGGCACTGATGGTGCTGATCAGGATGTCGCGGTGGCGCACATGCGCCAGTTCATGGGCCATCACGCCACGCAACTCGCGATCGCTGAGCACGCGCAGGATGCCGGTGGTCGCCGCCACCGCGGCGTGTTCGGGGTTGCGGCCGGTAGCAAAGGCGTTCGGCGAGTCTTCGTTGATCAGATAGACCTTGGGCATCGGCAGCTGCGCGCGTTCAGCCAGCTCGGCGACCATCCGATAGAACTGCGGCGCCGAGCTCTCGTCGACCTGCTGGGCGTTGTACATCTTCAACACCAGCTTGTCGGAGAACCAGTAGCTGAAGAAATTCATGCCGATTGCCACCAGCAACGCAATCATCATCCCGCTGCGCCCGCCGATCATCGCGCCGATCGCCATGAACAAGGCAGTGATCGCGGCCATCAGCACCGCGGTTTTCAACAGATTGAACATCGGGAAAACCTTTCTCGAAGAATCAGCAGGCGCAAGCGGCGCCTCGATCGATCCATGCAGCGCTCAGATGCGGCCGACGACCGCAAGTTCAAGCAAGGCGGATTGTCGGGCGAGGCAGACGCCTAACCGCACACCGCGGATTGCGCCACTCAGCCGAAGACGGCGCCAATCGGCACGCGTTTCGTTTGCAGGAAGGCCTGCGCCGACTGCCGCCGTCCGCCCGGACGCTGCAGTTCGGTGATGCGCAGGGAATCGGCGCCGCAGGCGACCAGCACCCCGCTAGCGTCGGCTGACAGGACAGTGCCCGGTGAGCCTGTTGCCGGCTCGACCTTGGCGCTCCACAACTTGATCGATTCGCCATCGAGCAACGAACTGACACCCGGAAGCGGATCGAATGCCCGAATTCGACGCTCGATCGCCGTGGCGCTGGCACCCCAATCGACCGCCGCCTCGGACTTGTCGATCTTCGCGGCGTAGCAGACGCCTTCGGCTGGCTGTTCGACCGGCTGCACGCGTCCGGATGCGAGCTGCTGCAAGGTCTGCACCATCAAGTGCCCCCCCAGGCGGGCAAGTTCGTCGTGCAAGGTGCCGGTCGTCGCGGCGGGGTCGATCGAAACCCGCCCGCTGCATAGCATGGCGCCGGTATCGAGGCCGGCGTCCATCTGCATGATGGTGACGCCGGTTTCCCGATCTCCGGCCTCGATCGCTCGATGAATCGGCGCCGCGCCGCGCCAGCGCGGCAACAGCGAGGCGTGCACGTTCAGACAGCCTTGCGTCGGCAAATCGAGCACCCAGGTCGGCAGGATCAGACCATAGGCAGCAACCACCATTACATCGGGGCGCGCAGCCAGCAACGCGTCACGCGCGGCCTCGGCATCCTGCGGGTATTTGCCGTCCAGGCGCAGGCTGCGCGGCTGGATCACGGGCAGACCAGCCTCGAGCGCGAACTGCTTGACCGCTGACGCCTGCAATTTCAGGCCGCGCCCTGCCGGCCGGTCCGGCTGGCTCAGCACCAGCACCACATCGAAGCCCGCGCCCAGCAGGGCCTCGAGCGATACCCGGGCAAACTCGGGCGTGCCGGCAAACGCGACCCTCACAAATGCCCCGCTGCTGTCGATAAGGCCAGAGACACCGTCCCGCTGCCAGACCGTCGGGCACAGTCGGCGCAGCCGCGACCGATCATTCCGTGCGTGCCTTCTTCAACATCTTGTTCTTGATGCGATCGCGCTTCAGCGAACTCAGATATTCGACAAACACCTTGCCGACCAGATGATCCATTTCGTGTTGCACACAGATCGACAACAGCCCGTCAGCCTCGAATTGCTGCGGCTTGCCGTCCCGATCGAGCGCGCGCACCGTGACCCGCTCGTGGCGATTGACCCTGTCGTAGATCAGCGGCACCGACAGGCAGCCCTCGTCGACGAAGCTCATCTCCTCGCTGCGCGTGACCAGTTCGGGATTGATCAACACGCGCGGATCGTCGCGCGACTCCGAGGTATCGATGACGATCAGCCGCTCGTGCACGTCGACCTGGGTGGCCGCAAGGCCGACACCGTCGGCGGCATACATGGTTTCGAGCATGTCGTCGATCAGTTGACGAATTCGGGAATCGACGGCCGCGACCGGTTTGGCTACCTTGTGCAGCCGTGGATCGGGGTAACGCAGAATATTGAGTTGGGGCATGGAATCAATCGGACAGCCGGCAAGGCCGACCGTGGAACGCTTCGCGCAGCGGCGGCGATGGTCGGCCAGCAAAGCGCGGACTTGTACCGTCGACGCATCGGTTTCGTTGCGACATCAATGGTTTAGGGGCAGAATCTGTGAATTCAAGTGAGGATTTTCGCCGATCTGCCATTACCCGTCGTGCGCGGCCGGGCTTCGGCGCGGATCACCCGAGCAGCCACGTCCCAGCCACGATGAACATGCCCACGATGCGCGGTACCCGCACGACCTTCCGCCCGCGCCGGCTGTTCGCGTCTGGTTGGCTTGCCGCCGCGACAATCACGGCAGTGATGTCGCTGCCGGCCCAGGCCGCCAACTACCCGGTCACACCGGGCCAGCGCGGCACCGCGCAAAAGGCGGCCGAAGACGGGGTGCCGCTGTCCGAACTGGCACCCAACGCGCCCGATTCATATACCGTCAAACGCGGCAACACCTTGTGGGGAATTTCCGGCATTTTCCTGCGCCGCCCGTGGCGCTGGCCCGAGTTGTGGGGCATGAACCTCGAGCAGATCCGCAACCCGCACCTGATCTATCCCGGCCAAGTCTTGTACCTCGACAAATCGGGTGGTCGAGCCCGTTTGCGCATGGGCCGGCCGATTGGCGACATCAAGTTGTCGCCGCAAGCGCGCAGCAGCCCGCTCGATGACGGCGCGATCGCGTCGATCGACTTCCGCCTGATCGAGCCTTTTCTCAACCAGGCCGTCATCTTCAATACCGATCAGCTGGAAGCGGCGCCGCGCATCGTCGCGGCGCAAGAGGGCCGGGTTCTGCTGACCCGCGGCGATCTGGCCTATGTGCGCGGCGACATCGCGCGCGGCAGCAACTACCGCATCTTCCGCGAACCCAAGGCGATGCGCGATCCCGGTACTGGTGAAATCCTCGGCTACGAAGCCAGCTATGTCGGCGCCGCCGAATTTGTGCGCAGTGGCGAGTCGCGGCCGGGCGCCACTGGGTCGGCGATCGTGCCGTCGACCTTCCGCGTCAACGAGGTTCGCCAGGAGGCCAATGTCGGCGACCGTCTGGCGTCGGTGCCGCCACGCGACTTCACCAACTATGCGCCGCGTGCACCGGCAGGCCCGATGTCAGGCCAGATCGTCTCGATCTACGGCGACGCGTTGACGGCTGGCCAGAACCAGATCGTCGCCCTGAATCGCGGCGCGCGCGAAGGCGTGGAACGCGGCCACGTGCTGGCCTTGTGGCACGCTGGCGATGTCGTCACCGACAAGACCGATGCCAATCGCACCACGATCAAGCTGCCTGACGAACGCGATGGCGTGCTGTTCGTCTTCCAGGTCTTCGACCGCATGTCATATGCACTGATCCTGCAGGTCGAGCAGCCGGTGCGGCCCGGTGACCGCTTCACGCAGCCCTGATTCCTGTGACCCCGGGGCCGACCAAGCCCCGCAGCATCGGTCCGACATGGTGAGCAGCGACGACGAACTGGCCGCCTGGATGCGTCTGCTCGAGACACCGGGAGTCGGCCGCTCGACGGCGCGCCGCCTGCTCGCGGCTTTCGGGTCGGCAGCGGCAATTTTCGAGGCACCAGCCGCAGCGGTGCGCCAGGTCGTCAACGCGACACTTTGCGATTCGCTGTTCGCCAAGCCCTCGGCCGCTCAGGCGGCGTTGCTCGCGCGCACCCGGGAATGGCTAGCCGGAGATTCAACCGTTTCGCCGCGCCGGCTGTTGACCCTCGGCGACCCCGACTATGCCCAAAGCCTGTTGCAGTCGGCCGATCCGCCACTGCTGCTGTACGCGCAGGGCCGGATCGAACTGCTGAATACACCAGCGCTGGCGATCGTGGGCAGCCGCCGGCCGACACCGATGGGGCGCGAGAACGCTCGTTCGTTTGCCGCAGACCTCGGTCGCAATGGGCTGACCATCGTCTCCGGACTCGCCCACGGCATCGACGGCGCCGCACACGAGGCCGCGCTGGACGCTGGCGCGGGCTCGATTGCGGTGGTCGGCACCGGTCTGGACCGCGTCTACCCGGCCGCTCACAAGGCGCTGGCGCGCCGGCTGTCGACCGATGGTCTGCTGATCAGTGAATTCCCGCTCGGCACCGAGCCGCTGGCAGGCAATTTCCCGTCCCGCAACCGGATCATCGCGGCGATGACCCGAGGCACGCTGGTGGTCGAGGCCGCGCTGCGCTCAGGTTCGCTGATCACTGCGCGGCTGGCCGTGGAAGCCGGGCGCGACGTATTTGCCGTACCGGGTTCGATCCGTTCGCTCCAGTCTCAAGGCTGTCATGCGCTGATCAAGCAGGGCGCCAAGCTGGTCGAGACGGCCCAGGATATTCTGGAGGAACTGTCGATGGGAAATCCCGCCAGCGCCTCGGGTGCCGTAGATCCCGCTTCCAACGAGACACCCCGCGGCAATGCCTTGCTTGACGCCCTCGGTCACGATCCGGTCACCCTCGACGCCCTGCTGGCCCGCACCGGAATGAGTGTCGAGGTCCTGGCCGCCGCGCTGCTCGAATTCGAGCTGGCCGGCCAGGTGGCCCGCCTCCCGGGTCAGTTGTACCAGCGGATCGGCTTCGCCTGACCGGCCCACCTGAACTTCACAATTGACCAGCGCAGCCGGGCGACGTCCGTCGAATCGGCTGAGGTATAGTCTTTTCGATGTTCGACGTTCTCGTCTACCTGTACGAAACCTACTGGCGGCCGGATGCCTGTCCGGACCATGCCCAGCTGACCCGCAAACTGTCGGCGGTGGGCTTCGAATCGGATGAAATCCAGGAAGCCCTGTCTTGGCTTGACGGGCTCGCAGAAGCGGCGCAGTCGTATGTGGGCACTCAGAGCCCGGAGGGTCTGAGGATCTATTCGGCGCGCGAGCACGAGCACCTCGGCGAGGCGTCGATCGGTTTTCTGAGTTTTCTCGAATCCGCCGGCGTCTTGCCGCCGCCGATGCGCGAGATGGTGATCGATCGCGCCAGTGCCATTCCGGGCTCCCCGCTCGATCTCGAAGATCTGAAGATCATCGTGCTGATGGTCTTCTGGAGCCTCGGCGAAGAACCCGACGCGCTGATCCTCGACGAACTGTTCGTCGACGAAGACGAACGATTGATACATTAGCCCCCCAGTCGCTGCCGCTCCTGCCCTAAAGGGGCGCCGCCTGGCGGTCCGGCAGAGCCGGATTCTCGGGCGTTGCTTGATGTCGCGGGCGCTTAGCGCCGCGTTGTCCGCAGCGACTCGGCAGCGCCGGCCGGCGCGAAGCGCCTGGCTAGATCCAGCAACGCCCCATGTGGGGCTAATGTTGCAGTCGCTGCGGATCGGCGTCGATTTTCGCCATGGCGCTGCGCGTCGCACGCACGGTCAATGATTCGTCCTGAGCCGGAACCAGCAAGCCGGCCTGAAGAAAAGCCGCCAGCCGGTGCTGCTGGAACAAGACCCCTCGCCCTTGCTGCGTGACGAACAAGGCCAGTTGCTGGCGCATGCCACGCCAGGCCAGTTGAACCGATTCGTTGCGGCCTCGGTAGTCGAGCATGTACCAGGTGCCGACCTGCAGATCCTTGGCCCACGCGATCATCGAAGCGGTCGGCATCGATCCGCCCTCGCCGACGATTTCCAGTTCGGAGCTCTCATGGCCCGACAAATCGAGCACCAGCGATTCGTCGAGTTCGACATCATCGGCATCGGGCAGCAGTTCTTCCAGCGTCTCCAGCCGGGCTTTCAGCTCGTCCATGCGATCGGCACTTATCGTCGCGACCCGGGCGGTAAAGGCGGCCGCCAGCGAGTTGTTCAGGTGCTGGACATGTTCATCCTGGCGCTGCGGCATCACGCCCACACTCTGCATGCCATCGCGCAATGCCTTCAACAGGGCCGGCAACTGGCGAATGACCATCGCACGTTCCTCGCGGGTCACCTTGGCACTGGCCGACCAGATCAGATCGGCTGCAACCTTCTTCAGCGTGCGCGTGGCATCGCTGTTCAAACCGTTCTTCAGAGCAGCCACCGCGAGCACGTCGGCCCAGACATGGAACAGGAACTCGCGTACACCCTCCTGCACCGGCATCTCGCTGAGCATCTTGCGCAACTCGATGGTGTATTGGATGGCCAGGGTCTCGCGCTGCTCGACCTGCTGCGCCAGCGACACGCCCTTGCGGCTGGCTTCATTCTCGTTGCGGAAAAAATTCTCGAGGAATGCCTCGAACTCGTTCAGCACCGTCTGGAAGACCTTGCGACCGGTGTCCGGGTAGGCCTCGACGACCTGCACGACGCGCTTGATCTCGATTTCGAGCTTTTCACCGACCTTGCTCAGCGTGGCGTCGAAACCCATCACGCAGGCACCCATTCGATCGATCAACCGGCGCGCCGGGTGATCGGCCGTCGCAAAAAAGTCGGGTTCGCCGACCGCCACCCGCAGCACCGGCATCTGCAATCGAGCAAACCAGACTCTGACGGTCGCTGGCAGCCGCTCTTCGGTCAGCAGGCTCTGGAACAGCAAGGCAACCACCTCGATGGTGGCGCGCTCCACCGGCGACGACGCCGCTTTCTTCAGCGCGACCTTTTGCTGGTGCAGTTCCTCCAGCATCGCAGGCATGCTGATCGGTGCGATGTCGCCTTCGCTCTTGCCGTCACGCGACATCCGACGGGCGATGCCCTGCTGGGCCTCGCCGATGGCCTGTTTCAACTCTGTAGAGCCAACCGGCCGATCGACCGAAGTGGCGGCAAAATCGGGCAACTGGCGCCAAATCAAGCGGTTCAATCGCCCGAGCACCGCTTCGGCTTGACTTGCCCCTCGCCCGAGCGGACCGGTACGGGTCTGCATCCGGGTCTCCTGGCTGATCGCGTCACGACCCACAGCGGTCGGCGAAAACCTCGAGCCGGGATCATCGCCCGATGCAGCGCCATTGCCAGCCGCATTCGGCGATCGTGACGAACCTCCGCCGCCCCCAGCAACACCGCCTCCACCGCCTCCACCGCCACCGCCACCGCCACCGCCACCGCCACCGCCACGGACACCCGGCGAAAACGTCGAAGTTCCCATGCCGCCATCGAATCCGTTTCCGCCACCCCCTGCGCCTGCCGCAGGCGGCGGTGCAGCCACGCCACTGTCACGGGCGCGGCGAATGAACGGGCGCAAATCGATTTCCGCCAACACGCCCTTTTCGACCAGCAGCCGATTGACCTCGTGGTAAGCCTCCTCGGCCAGGTGACCGATTTCATCGTGGATCAGCGATTGCAGGACGCGCCAGTTCTCCGGCAGCAGACCGGCCGCGTTCCACGCGCTGGTGGTGGCGCGTGCCAGCACATGCGGTCGCAAGATGTCCTGTGGGTCGAGCTCGGCGGTGGATTCGAGCGTCGACATCCGCGAGCGCAGATCGCTGAACTCCCACGACGCGCGGTCCATGATCGCCAGCGACAACCTCGAACTGACGATCTCGCCTTCGATCGTCGAATCTTCGACCAGCGTGAAATCGGAGGTGCCGGTCGGGCTGGCAAACTGGCTGGGGCGATTGAGCTCGAGATCGAGCCGGCCGCGGGCCTGCGCCTCTCGCAGTACCTTCTGCATGGCCACGCGCCACGCGCTGCCCTTGCTCGCCAACTGCTCGACCGCATTGCGCCGCTGCAGCACCAGTCCAGGTTCAGCAACCTTGCCCAACAGCACGCGGGCACCAGTATCGATCGCCTGCTGCAGCCCTGGCAAGGCATTCAGGATGTTCTCGACGTATGCACGCCGTGCCTGCGTGGCGATCACGATCGAGGCAGGGCCGGTCGCCATGGTGTCAAGGGTTTACGGGATGAAAGCTTGGGTTCACTCTACCCCAAGCCTGGATCCTAGACCACAGCGCCGGCATTCGGGTCGTCGGGATCACCTTCCTTCGGGCCCAAACGCACCAGATCTTCACGCTTGACGCCCAACCACATCGCGATGGCAGCGGCCACGAAAACCGAAGAATAGATGCCGAACAGAATACCGATGGTCAGCGCGATCGCAAAATAGTGCAGGGTCGGCCCGCCGAAAAGCAGCATCGACACGACCATCATCAAGGTGCTGCCATGGGTAATGACCGTACGGCT
>JBDTQC010000040.1:0-13604 GCA_039932405.1 Ideonella sp. | reverse complement strand
ACCTGCTGGAAGCGCAGCGATATGTGCATTTGCTCGAGCATTCGCATCGCCATCGCCACGACGCGCACCACCGGCACCAGCACGCCTTCCCCTGGGAAGGAAACGAGCCGCATGTGCATCCACATCGACACGAGGCGCTGCCGCACAAGCATGCGCATTTTCCTGACATCCATCACAGGCATGGGCATCGCCATTCGCACTGAGCACGGTATGCCCCTCAGGGCGAGGCGCACATGCAGTGCACGACGGCTTCGAACGGCTTCTTGCGATCGGCCATGCTCGCCAGCCAGTCGAGGTCCTGGTGGGCTTCGCGCAGGCGTTCCTAGCGCTGCGGGCCGCGCTGCCGGGCACTGGCCGGCAGCCTAGCGGGTGCAGCCTGGGTGATGGAGTTCGGCTACAAATCTGCGGCGACTGATAAGACAAGGATCTTCAGAACTGCGGCCGAATCCCGGACTGACCGCAGTTACGGAGTGCCTGCCGAATTTGCATAACTTGACCCCTACGCGATGCGCCGACAGGCGCCGCGTCCCGCGCCCCTATCTCACCGCGGCGGTGATGATGACCTCGACTTTCATGTCAGGGCTACCGAGATCACATGCTCCGCATGCGCGCACAGGTGGACTTTCCTGGTCGACCCATTCATCCCAGACTGCGTTCATCGCCGCAAAGTGCCGCATATCGGAGATCATCACATGCGCGGCGAGAATTTTCGACTTGTCACTGCCGGCTAGGGCAAGACGCTCGTCGACGCGTTTGAGCATCTGTCTGGTTTGCTCAGCTGCCGAAGCTCCCGCATCGAACGGGCGATCGGGCGTTGCCGCGAAATAGACTGTGCCGTTGTGAACCGAGATTTGGCTGCCGCGGGATCGCGTGGGATCAGTGGCAGGGTTACGGCCGATTCGCTTGATATCCATTTCTTTCTCCTTTGTGTCTGTGATGTCGAGTCCCGACGGGGTTGTAGAAAATCAATCGATCTCCGGATGTCGATCGAGGTTAGAACCGGCTGCAGCGATAGGGCGCTGGATCGATAGTCGTCGGGGTGCCATTGATCAGCTGCGAGACGAGGCGCGCACTGGGGGGACCGCCAGTCATTCCGAAGTGGCCATGACCGAACGAAAAGAACAATCCAGGCCGCCCGGGCGCCTCGCCCAATACCGGCAAAGTATCCGGCGTCGAAGGGCGGTGCCCCATCCAGTAGCTCGGCTCACCAGTCTGCAGTTTCGGAAATATGCGCTTTGCGTGCGCCACCAGCACCATTGCACGACGCTCGTCGGGAGGTGCACGAAGTCCACCGATCTCGACGGTGCCCGCAGCTCGCAAGCCATTTTCCATCGAGGTCAAACCGAAACCACGGTTCTTCACCGATATCGGGATCGGCAAGGTGATATTCGGCGACGGCAACATGGCGTGGTAGCCACGCTCGGTTTCGAGCGGTACCTTGATGCCCAGCGGATCGAGCAACTCGCACGTCCATGCACCAGTGGCGACGGCGATTTTCGCGGCAATGCGATTGGAAATATTCGTGATCACTCGGTAGCCTGCTGCACCCGGCTCCGGGATGATCTTCAATGCACGCTCAGCAATGATTTCGCCGCCTGCATCGACGAGCAGTGAACCGAGCGTGCGTACGAGTCGTTGTGGGCTGACCGTGAAAGCATTGCCCGGAACCAGCAGCCCATGCTTCACGTTCGGCGAAATATCCGGATAGATCTGACGTAGCGCGTCCGCATCCAGCCGTTCGACTCTAATTCCGTGCCGTTCAGCAACAATCATTTCGATCCGCGACTCAGCTCCTTCGCCCTCCCAGAGCCGCACCTGTCCGACCGGACGGATCAGATCGGCGAAGTTTTCCGGGCCAAGCAATTCCTTCCAGCAATTGAGGGAATCCTTGTGCAGCGCCCGCATCGCGTCGGAAATCTGCAGCACGCGGGACATGCGGCTGGCCTGAATCCAGCGCAGAAGCCAAGGTAGCGCGGTCAGCGCATAGGAGGGCTTGACAATCAGAGGGCCTTCACTGTCCATCAGCCATTTAGGCACCTTGCCGAGCATGCCCGGAAGCGCGACCGGGACGGCTGTATCGCTGCTGATCAGGCCTGCGTTGCCATATGAGGTGCCGCCTGCCGGTGGCAGTGGATCGATGACCAGCACCTGGTTGCCGGAGCGTTGCAGGTAAAGCCCCAATGACAGCCCGGCAACGCCGGCCCCGAGCACGATGATGGTGGGATTTCGAGAGGTCATGGCACGGAAATAGGGTTGATGAACAGAGTCCGCGGCAATTGCGTCAAACGCTCAGGCCCGTTTTCGGTGACGAGTACCGTCTCGCTCCATGAAACGCCCTGAGCCGAGGCATACATGTGAAACACCATGTCCGGTTCGAGCTGCCAGTTTGCGAATGGGTGGAAGCAGCGGGTGAAATCACTGGTGCGTGGCCCGGCCGTTGCATAGAGCCCGAGTGTGTAGCCGGTGATGTTGTCGAAGGACGGCCGCAAGCCGTCCTGGAGCACGCCTTGACGAAGAATGGCGTCGACGTCGGCGGCGTATGCGCCCGGTCGCATCGCGTCGATCTGGCTATCCTGCAAGTCGCGCAGTCTGACTGCGGCGTCGTGAAGTGCCGGTGAAGGCGTGCCGATGACTACACAGCGCATCAGGCGCGCACCGTAGCCTCGAACACGCGGCGTCAGCTCGATGTGGATGACGTCGCCAGCGACGAACGGTGCATCGGTCGGATGACGATGCAGGAAGTCCCATCCGCTCCCTGTGGAAACCGGCCCGGGCAGCCCCGCGTCTGCACCGAATTCGTAGAACGCTGCGGATGCCGCGGCCGAGGCATCGCGTTGCGTAGCGCCCGGCACGCATGACGCAGCCGCGCGTTCCATCGCGCGGTCGGCGATGGTGGCCGCACGTCGCAGAAGTTCGAGCTCGGCCGGTGACTTGCGCAAGCGCAGTTGCCAGACGATATCGCCGAGATCGACAAGACACGCGGCCGGTAGCGTCTTGCCAAGTCGATGAAAACGCTCGACCGACATGCCGTAAGAGCCGAAGTCGAGCCCGATCCGGGCTGACTCGAGTCCGCGCTGCGCCAGCGCAACAGCAAGCACCGGGAGTGGGTCTTCCCAATCACGGAAGACATGGATATCGTCGATCCAGGTGCGCTCCCGGCAGGCTCCGGCATCGAGCGCGCGGATGAGGAAGAACGGCTCAGCATTCAGCGGGATGCCAACGCAGCGCCAACGGTTCTCGCTGTTGCCGTAGCCGGCGAGCCAGGTCATCGATTCGATCTCGTCGAACAAGGCAACTTCGACGCCGGCGGCTCGCATGCTTCGTCGCAGTTGCTCGACGCGCGCATCGAACTCGACAGCGTCGAACGCCGTGGGCTCGGATTTGAAGCGACGGTCGCCCACCTCAGCGTCCGCCTGCGGCGCTTGGCAAGCGCCCCGTCTTTGAATATCGCACCAGCGCATCGAGAAGAAGGACGAAACCGGTGACCGCAATCAAGAAAGCGCTGACAGCAGCGATCACCGGCTCGATCTGCAGATGCAGGCTGTTCCAGATTCGTACCGGCAACGTCTCGGAGCGCACGCCGGCCAGGAACAGTGAAATGATGAGTTCATCGAACGAAGCGAGAAATGCGAACAGCGCCGCCGACAAGATGCCGGGAAAGGCAAGCGGGATGACAACCTTGGTGAATACGCCGAAGCGGCTGCTACCCAGACTGAGCGCCGCCCGCTCGAGGTTCACATCGACCCCTTGCAACGACGACAGCAGGATCAACAGCACGATTGGCAAGGCAACTGTGGCGTGGCACACGCCGATCCAGAACACGTTGCCGACCAACTTGAGCGGGCCTGACATGTAGTACATCGCGATTGCCGTGATGACATGCGGAATGATGATCGGCAACAACATGAACGACAGCAGCAACTTCTTCGCCCTGATGTCGCTGCGCACCAGCGCATATGCGGCGAAGAAACCGAAGGCCGTGGCAATCACGCAAGCAACTGTGGCGATCACGATGCTGGACCAAAGTGCACGCTGCCAACGCGGATCGCCAAAAAACACCTTGAACCACCGCAAGGAGAACGCCTCAGGCGGAAAGCGCATGTAGGTCTGGTCGCCAACGGCGAGTATCACGACGATCACGATCGGCATCATCAGTACCAGACACGCGGCGACGATGTAGACGGAAAGTGCGCGCATGGGAACGTAGGCAGTCATCGCATCAACCTCCCATCATCCGCCGCACGTCGGTCAGTCGGTAATAGATGCTGTAGAGCACCATCGTCGCGACCAACAGCAGCAGGGACATCACTGCGGCACCAGACCAGTCGAACGTGATCTCGACCGAGCGTTCGATCAACATTGCGATCATCACCTCCGAGGGACCGCCCATCAGCGCCGGGGTGATGAAGAAGCCGATTGAAAGGATGAAGACGATCAGCGACCCGGAAATCACCCCATGAATGCTGAGAGGGAAATAAACGCGGGTGAAGGCATAGAAGGCTCCGGCGCCGAGCCCTCGAGCGGCTCGCATCAGGCTCGGATCAATAGCCTTCATCGTGGCGAAAAGCGTCAGCACCATGTACGGCAACAGCACATACACCATGCCGATCAACACGCCTGTCTGGGTGTAGAGCAGCGCCAGCGGTTCGTCGATGAGACCGAGTTGTTGCAGCACCTGGTTGACGAGCCCGTTGCGGCCGAGCAGCACCATCCACGAATAGGTGCGCACGATGATGCTGGTGAAGTAGGGAACGACGATGCAGAAAAGGACCACCGTGAAGCGCAGACCACGGTTGTTCGCCAGGTAATACGCGACCGGGTAGCTGATCAACAGCACCAACAGCGTGACGAGCAGTGCAATCCAGTTGGTCGTTGTCAGCGCCGTGACTACCGCCTTCGATGTCGCCACCGTCCAGACGTATGAAATGATCTCGGCGGGCGTACCGACTTCGGCGAGCGCCTGGATGAAGAACCAGATCAACGGGCCGACGAATACCAGCGCCAGCAGCAGCACCGTCGGCATGATGAACCAGGTTCCGTCATTGAACCGAGAAGTTCGCATCACGGAATCAACGCTGCAGGATCACGCTGTCGGCGGCCAGCCAAGAAATCTCGGCGGGCCCGCCAACGGTGCGGAACAAGTCGGTGCGCGAATTCTGCACGTCCACCGTGACCGTGGTTCCGGGTTCGATCTCCACGCCATGCCGCAATATGTTGCCGAGAAAGGACGTCTGCACCAGCCGGCCAGTTGCCAGATTTGCGCTGGTCGCCGCAGCTTCCGATAGCGCATTGGCCGGCGCAATGTCGATCCGCTCAGGTCGGACGAACAGATGTGCCGTCGAGCCGACCCGCACGGTCGGCTCGGCGCGCGCGCGCAACACGAGGCCGCCGGTAGTCTTGAGTGTCGCAAAGCCGGCATCGACGGAATCGACAGTGCCTGGAATCAGGTTCGCTTCTCCGAGAAAGCGCGCAATGAAGTTGCTGCTCGGATTTTCATAGATCTCTACCGGACGTCCGACCTGCTCGATCCGGCCATTGTTCATGATGGCGATCCGGTCTGACATGTTCATCGCCTCTTCCTGATCGTGCGTCACGTAGATGACGGTCATGCCGAGGCGTTGCTGGATCTCCTTGATCTCTACCTGCATTTGGAAACGCAGGTTCTTGTCGAGTGCGCCAAGCGGTTCGTCCATCAGAACGACGCTTGGTTGGAAGACGATTGCCCGGGCGATTGCAACACGCTGCTGCTGACCGCCTGAAAGTTGCCTGGAAAAACGGTCGGCAAATCGCTCAAGCCGTACGAGTTCAAGTGCCTCGCGTACCCGAATGCCGATCTGGTCCGCGGGAAGACGGCGCGCCCGCAGCGGGAACGCGACGTTGTCGGCGACGCTCAGGTGCGGAAAAATTGCGTAGTTCTGGAAAACCATGCCGAAGCCGCGGCGCTGCGGCGGCATCTGGGCTATGTCGGTGCCGTCGACAAGGATCTGCCCGCCGTCGACGTCGGCGAAACCGGCAATCATCATCAACGTCGTCGTCTTGCCGGAGCCGGACGGGCCGAGCAGCGAGAAGAACTCCCCGGGCGCAATCGACGCGCTCACACCGTCGACCACAGTCTCCTTGCCGTAGCGTTTGGTGATCTGGCGCAACTCGATCGCGCCCCGGCCCTTGGTCGATTTCAATACCGTCATGAGGCCGCAGACCGAGCGCTGGATCGAGGATGTTCCGTATTGACTGGAAGGCGTGGACTTGTTCGGATCAAGTGACGATCCACTTCGACCAGACCTTGCCGACCTGCTCGCGATTTTGTGCCCACCAGTTGATGTCGAGCAGAAATCCCTTGGAGCGGGTCCACGGCGTATTCGTCGCGGGGTCGATCAATTCCTTGGACGTTGCGGCATAGGCCTTGGTATTGACAGGAATCGCCTTGTACTTGGAAAGCCATCGTGCCTGTGACTCGGCCGATGATGCGTAGTCGATGAACTTTTTCGCGTTGGCGAGATTGCGCGCACCGTTTGGAATGCCATAGGCTTGCGCCAGCAGGGCGTTTTGATTCCACTGGATTCCTACCGGCGCTCCCTGGTCCTTTGCCGCTCCGGCTCGAGTGCTCCATAGCGCGCCCATCGAGACCTCGTTGTCGGCGATCATCGTCGACGACAAAGCGCCGGTATCCCAGAACTTCGGAATCGACTGGCGGATCCGAGACATCGACTTGAACGCACGGTCGATATCGAGCGGATAAAGCTTGTCGATCGGAACGCCGTCAGCAATGAGCGCGAACTCGAGGCTTGGCGTGCCCGATGCCATGTCGGGCAAGGTGCGTCGCCCTGGGAAGCGCTTGATGTCCCAGAATTCTGCCCAGGACTTCGGCTCCGTGCCGGGCGGCATTGCCTTCGTGTTGTAGCCGAGAACCATTGCATAGATGAAGCTGCCAAGCTGATGCTTGCGCTTCACGATGGGGTCGATGTCGGCAATGTTGGTGTACTTGAACTCGTCGTAGGCGATAGGCATCAGGTAGTTGCCTTTTTCCAGCTCCAGCAATGTGCTGTCGCCTGTATCGATGACGTCGAGCTCGTTCTGTCCTGACTTCATCATTGCCATCAGCTTGCCGGACGTTGCCGCGACGGGAATGACTTCGATCCCTGTCTCCTTGCGAAACGGTTCGTAGATGGCTTCCCGCTTCATGTCGTCGAAAACGCCACCTGGCGTGCGCACGATCACTTGCTCAGCCGCAGAGGCCTGGCGGATCCAGAAAAATGGTGCCGCGATCGTCGCTGTGGCCACAGCTGAAAATGCGCGTCGACCAGGATTTGCCGTTTTCGATGTCATGGTGTCTCCTCGATGTCAGCTGGCGAAGCAGGCATTCGCCAGCGGGGTGCGTGCAGATTTGTGAATGCGCAGTCATACTATGTAGGAACCGCATGCATCGTCAAGTGGGTTAAGCCTGATGCCTTGGCAGTTGACGACGCTCGACTGGCGAAGATGCTTGGCGGCGAACCGACTATGCAAAGTTCCGAGGTAGATCGTGGCTGGGAATCGGAAGACGACAGACAAACCAATGCTCACGGCCGCTACCGCTCGAAAGATGGTGGGGTCTGGCCGACGCGCCACTTCTTACGATGTGGCTAGTCTTGCGGGCGTCTCGCAATCGACTGTCTCGCGCGCCTTCACACCCGACGCGCCAATCTCGACCGCACTTCGAAAAAAGGTGCTGGTGGCGGCGCGTCGTCTCAACTATCAGCCCAATGCGGTGGCTCGCAGCTTGACCACGAATCAATCGCGCGTGGTTGCCTTCTTCGTGCCGAATATCGCCAACCCGCTTTATCCGTTCGTGCTGGACGCGTTCAGTCGTCGGCTCCGCACACTTGACCGACAGATCCTGCTTTTACCGCAGGTCGAGAGCGCCGACGAGGCGCTCTCCTGGCTGATGCAGTTTCGGATCGAAGGGCTCGTGATCACCGCCGCATCTCCACTTGCCTTGTCGGAGGCAGTTGCCCGCAAATGTCTCAAGGCGGGCATACCGGTCGTGCTGTTCAATCGCCGCTTTCCCGATGTCCAGACGCCTTCCGTCAATTGCGATAATCTGATGGGTGGTGCCGTGGCTGCTGAAACGCTCGTCGGTGGCGGGCATCGTCGCTTCGCATTCGTCGGGGGATCAGAGCCGACTTCCTCACACGCGGACCGATGCAGCGGCTTCGTCTCCCGCCTCCATGAACTCGGCGCCCCCGCGCCGTTGGTCGAGACGACGTCCTTCACTTACGAAGGCGGCTACACAACGGGCCTGCGATTGCTGGCGCAGCGCGACCGCCCCGATGCAATCTTCTGCGTCACCGACCTTGTCGCGCTTGGTGTGCTTGACGCCGCGCGCCATGGTCATGGGCTTCAGGTGCCTCGTGATCTGTCCATCATGGGTTTCGACGATATCCCGATGTCAGCCTGGGCTGGCAACGATCTGACCACGGTCCGGTTTCCGGTGGAAGACATGGTGGAGCGCGCCGTCGAATTGCTGGGTCGGGCGATCGAAAATCAGCCGGTTCATGGTCAGGTTGTTCAAGTTTCCGGCGAGTTGGTGATTCGCAGCTCAACCCGACCCTTGCCTGCCTTGCTGCCGGATGCACGAGCGCCGCAATCAATCCATGACATTCGCGGAGCCTAGTACCCCGACCCAGAGATTTCGAAACATGAAAGCGTGTCTTCGGCCCGATGGCGGCGTTGCAAATCCTCGCGATACCAACGGGTATCGCTGTGGTTTGCGCCTTGCCCTCGGGCCGAACCCATCGCTTTCATCTTGTTCCGAAATCTCTGGGTCGGCGTACTGGATGAAGTGGCAGTGATGGCAAGCTTTGCAGCGGCGAAATGGATGCGCGGCTTTGGAGTTTTGAGAGGAGATCTCTTGTGCCGATCATTGAAACGCGACGGGCCACTCCCGCCCTCGCCGCCTGCCTGCATTTTCTTCTCGGCGGAGCGCAGTTTGGTGCCGAGCGACGAAGTGTTTTCAGTCTCGTGCCGCTAACGCCTCAGGGCGAGGCACACATGCAGTGCACGACGGCTTCGAACGGCTTCTTGCGCTCGGCCACGCCGGCCAGCCAGCCGAGGTCGCGCTGGGTGTTGCGCAGCAGCATCGGCGGCATGCCGAAGGCGCCGATTCGCACGTCGAACTCGTGGCCGACGGCCGCCGTCACTTCGGCATTGAACATCGCCACAAGCCGCGCCACGGCGCCCGGGTCGCGCTCGATGTAGACGAGGCGCGGCTTGTCGCCCAGCTTGGCGCGCGCGGCTGCCGACTTGACCGCGTCGCCGAACAGACCGAGCCGGTCGACGAGGCCGCGCTCCTTGGCCTGTATGCCGGTCCACACCCGGCCCTGACCGATGGCGTCGATTTTCGTAGGCGTGGTCTTGCGCGCAGCCGCCACCTTGCCGGTGAATTCGGCGTAGATGTGGTCGATGTTGGTCTGCAGCAGCTGCGCGAAGCGCGGGTCCATCGGCAGGCGTGGATCGCCGGCATTGTGCAGCCAGGTGGTCGACACGCCGGCAACGTGCACGCCGACCTTGTCGAGCGCCTGGTCGGCCTGCGGCAGCAGCGCGAACACGCCGATCGAGCCGGTGATGGTCGCCGGGTCGGCGATGATCTCGTCGGAAGCGGTCGAGATCCAGTAGCCGCCCGACGCGGCTACATCGCCCATCGAGACCACCACCGGCTTGCCGGCCGCGCGCGTCAGCTCGAGCTCGTGGCGCACCAGTTCGGAGCCGAATACGCTGCCGCCCGGCGAGTTGACTCGCAGGATCACCGCCCTGATGTCCTTGTTCTCGCGCGCCTTGCGGATCAGCGCCGAGGTCGACAGCCCACCCACCGTGCCCGACGACGCAGTGCCGTCGACGATCTCGCCTTCGGCCACCACAACGCCGATGGCGTCGCCAGTGGACGGGGTCTTGATGCGGCCGAGGTAGTCGCCGAACGAGACCTGGCGAAAGGTCTTTTCTTCGTCGTCCAGCGCGCCGCGCGAGATCATCAATGCGCGCAGTTGGTCGCGCGTCTTCAGGCCATCGACGAGCTTCTGCTCGAGTGCGAACCTGGCGATATCGCCACCCGCTGCGGCCAGCCGTTCCGGCGCCTCGTCGATGAGCTTCGCGATCGTGCCTGGCGCCAGCTTGCGCCGCGCCTCGACATCGTCGGTGTAGGTGTTCCACAGCGACCCGTACAGGGCGGTGTCGGCCTCGATCGCAGCCGGCGACGGGCCGTTGCCGATGTAGGGCTCGGCAAAGCTCTTGTAGGTGCCCACGCGGATCAGGTTGGCCTTGATGCCGACCTTGTCCATCGCATCCTTGTAGTAGTTGCGAAGGCTGCCGAAGCCGGTTACGAGCACGCCGCCGTACGGATGCAGGTAGACCTCGTCGGCGTGCGTGGCGAGGTAATACTGGCGCTGGTCGTAGTTCGAACCCCAGGCCACCACCTGCTTGCCGCTGGATCTGAAGCGGTCGATTGCAGCGGCCACCTCGCGCAGCGTCGCGAAGCCGCTCGGCTGGAGTTCGTCGAGCATCAGCACGACACTCGATATCTTCGGGTCGGTGGCGGCGGCGTCGAGCACCGCCACCACGTCGCGCAACTGGATCTTCTGCGCAGCCTCGCCGCGTACCTGGTCTAGCGCCGTAGCGCGCAGGCTGCCCGTCGCCTGCTCGCCGATGCTGCCGTCGAGGTTCAGCAACAACGCCGTCTTCTCGCCGAGCGTGGGCGGCATGCTCTTCACCAGGCCGAACACGACCAGAGCGACGATGCCGAGAAAGATGAGGTTGAGCACCACGCGCCGGCTGCCGTCGATGAAACGCCAGATCCAGCGGAAGAACCGGCGGATGACGCCGGGTTTTTCTTCAGACATCGAAACTCCAATCAGCAGCTACGCCGCGCAGCATATGCCATCGCAGCGTTGAGTGTGCGAGCCCGCGCCGCGGCGCGCTCGCACAGCTCGATGACTGCTGCTTGCCAGAGGGCGCAGCGGGTCGGTCGCTCAGCCGGACACTGAGCTGCCACGCGCAACTTCACCCGAGGCATGGCCGCCGCTATGCTTGGGCGCATCGCACCACCGGAGATCTCACATGGCCTACATCGCGTATCCCGGACACGGCCGTCAAGACAGGGCCCCGGACGTTCGGTGCTCGATTGCAGCACTCGCAGTCGCTGTAACTTGCACGATACCAACGGCCTCCTGGGCCGCCGAAGAGCTGCCCTCGGTAACGCCTTACCGTCCTAGCGTATCGACACCGGCGGCACTGTCTGCCCCTGGCTGGGTGGAAATCGAAGCCGGGGTCCAGCGCGCCCGTGGCAAGGAATCGTCGCAACGGGACAGCTTGCCCTACACAGTCAAGCTGGCCTTCACCCCCGACTGGGGCATTCGATTCGGGGGCGAGGCCTGGGTTCGGCAGAGCGACGATGTGGGTCAGCGCGTCAGCGGAGCGGGCGACAGCAGCATCGTGTTAAAGCGTCGTTTCGCCATCGACGAAGCTTCTGCGTTGGGTCTCGAGGGGGGAGCGACACTACCCACCGGGCGCCATGGCATCTCAAATGGAAAGGCAAGCTATTCGATCAACGGCATCTACAGCGCAGACATCGGTAGCTACCACACGGACTTCAATCTGGTGGGGACGCGCATGGGCTTCGCGGACGCCGGGGTAAGTCGGGCTCAGGTTCTTTGGGCGACCTCGCTGTCGAAGGCGTTGAATGATCGGTGGGGTGTGGTCGGAGAACTCTCTGGCACCCGCCAACGCGGCGTCGAAGCCACCAGCCAGATCCTGGTTGCCGCGAGCTACAACGTTTCAACGTCGATCACGCTGGATGCAGGCGCGTCACGGAGCCTACGCTCGGGAGCGCCGGATTGGTCACTGTTTTCCGGGATGACGATGCTCTTGGGGCGCTTGTTTTAGGTGCCGACGGTTGCATGCATCTTCTGGCCGACAGGGCTTCACATGGTGTCCGCATCGGCCGCCAATCGCGCAATTTGTCGGCTGATCAGTGGCAGCACGCCGACGCTAGGACAGCAGTCGTGTCAACCCATCGGGATGAAGCGCCCATCCGAGCAGGCCCGAAAGGCCCATCACCACGCCGAATGCGATCGGCACAGACGCTGCCCAATACATCCACCACAGCTGGGTCAGCGCTGTGACTGCGAGTAGCGCGATTTAGGCAGCGGCTTCGGCGTCTGCACGCCCGGCCTTGCCAGACGCAGCTGCACAACGGTGGCCTCCGCGACATCCTGGCGGACGGTGCGAGCCTGGTAGAAATTCCAGTGATCGAGTTTGTCTGCCTGCGCCTGCTGCATTGCCTGCACGATGTTGTCGTCCTACTCCTCAGGCCGCCGCAGCGAATCGGTCGAGGAACTTGCGGATACGCTTCGCGTTGACCCCGAAATCGCTGCCGCCGACCCTCGACAGCGAGCGCAGGTCGATGCGGCTGCCCTCCGCCAACGGTGTGACGCGAATCACCACGTCGTCCTTGAAACCGAACAGCAACGAGGTGTCAGTGGCTTCGAGACGCAGGTCCGGCGCCGACACGTCCACGACTTCCCAGCCCAGATCCCGCGCAGTGCGTTCCGCTCGTGCGAGCGCTGCCGACGGTGGCAATCTCGTCGTGAAGGGCGCGATGTCGGGGTAGCCCCGCTTTTGCTGGGCGGCGTTGGCTGCGCGGTATTCGAGCGGGTTGCTCGCACCCTGGCGCAGTGCCACGATCGCCACGAACGATGGAGGGTGATCGGTGTCGGTGCTGATGTCGTGGAGCTTCGGCAGCGTCTGTACCCGTTGATACATCAGCATGGGTGGGGCCGCGACCACGAGCGCGAGCAACAGGCTCGCAATCGCGACCTTGCGCGGCCCGCGGCGCGCGGTCATCAGCGTTGCCACCAAGCCAAGCGCCGCGGCGCCCAGTGCGATGGTCGCACCCCACCGAACGATCTGGATGCCGACGCCGAGCGGCCACCACGACAGGCGATAGCCCGGCCCGGCGATCAGTTCGGCCGCACCGCAAAGAGCCGCGACCCCAAGGACCACCCACGCAAGCCGCACAAAATTGTGCCCAAGCGGTTCGGCCGTCATGGTTTGACGAACTTCAGCACGAACTCGTCCTTCGGCTGAGGCGGCTGCGGCGTGTTGCGATCGCGCGGATCGTTCGGGTTGCGCAGAAAAGCGGCCTCAGCCAAGAATTTGAAACCGGCTGCCTCGACCTCGCGGCGCAGGAACGCTTCCTCTATTCGGTGCAACGTGCCCGATTCGGAGATGCCGGTGCCGTCGCGGCCAGCGTGATCGGCGATCACGTAGAGCCCGCCCGGCTTGAGCGCTCTGAACAGTGCGCGGTTCATCTGTGCACGGTCGACGCCGAGGAATCCGAGGTCGTGGTAATTGAACATCAGCGTCACGAGGTCGAGGCCTTGCGTTGCCGATGCAGCCGGCACGGGGCTCTCAAACTTCTGAACGACGACGACGATCGGCGCGGCCGCAACGGACGCCCCGCGCAGCATGGCGTCGCGCGCTGTCAGTGCCGTGGCCGAGGTGCGCAACGGGGTGGATCGCGGCGCCGCAGATGCGGCCTGGGGAGTCGCGACCGGTGCGCTGTTGCCTTCAGG
>JBDTQC010000039.1:0-13788 GCA_039932405.1 Ideonella sp. | reverse complement strand
GGGGCGGTGCAACTGCACGGCGATGAATCACCTGACTATGCGCGCATGATGAAGAATAGTCCGCGCTACAGCCAGGTGATCAGCAACGCCCGCAGTGCCCAGGGCTTTGCCCAGGGCCTGCAGCGTGCAGGCTATGCAACTGATCCCGCCTACGCTGCCAAATTGACCCGCACCATCAACACCACGCTGCGCCTGCAGCGGGTGTTGACCTGAGTGTCGGTTTCGACTTCCAGTATCTAAACACATGGCAGTCAGCTCCTTGATGTCGCTCGGCGCGCAGGCGATGTACGCCAACTATGCAGCGCTGCAGACCACCGGCAACAACATCGCGAATGCGAATACCGAGGGCTATTCGCGTCAGCAGGCCGAGTTGGAGACGGCACCGGCGCAATCCAGCGGTTCCGGATTTTTCGGGCGTGGCGTCAATGTCAAGACGGTGACACGGCTGCATGACGAATTCCTGACCCGTGAGGCGGCGGCGACGCGTTCAGCCGCATCGGCCGACGAAACGATGAGCAAGCAACTGCAGCAGCTCGAGCTCGTTTTCCAGACGGGAGAATCTGGCCTCGGCAATGCTGTGAGCCAACTGCTCAATTCGTTTGCCGATGTCGCCAGCAAACCGCAGGACATTTCGGCGCGACAGGTGGTGCTGGCAAGGGCGGATGAATTCGCGTCTCGCTTTCGCACTGCCAGTGGCCAGCTGAGCGCCTTGCAGACCGGCGTGACCCAGGATCTCAAGGCGTCGGTCGACACGGTGAACAGTTTGACGAAGCAGATTGCGAGCCTGAATCAGCAGATTTCGACCCTGACCGGCTCCGGGCACAGCCCGAACGATCTGCTTGATTTGCGGGACTCGACGCTGTCCAAATTGAGCGAAATGCTGCAGATCAATACGGTGGCGGCCAACGACGGTTCAGTCAGCGTTTTCCTGAGCGGTGGCCAGACGCTGGTGCAAGGCGCCGTCGCAGCCCAGTTGACGACGCAGCCCGACGCTTTCGATCCCTCGCGTTTCCAGGTAGCAATGCGCACCGGCGGGGTGGTGCGTGAATTGCCTGCCAATACGCTGACCGGCGGGTCGATCTCGGCGCTGGTGTCATTCCAGAACCACGATCTGGTGGATGCGCGCAATCAACTTGGTCAATTGGCGCTGGGCATCAGTGATCAGCTCAATCGCCAGCAGTCGTTAGGGGTGGACCTGAATGGCAAAGCCGGCGCTGCGTTGCTGAGCATCGCCGCACCGCAGGTGCTGCCGTCCAGCGCCAATACAGGTGGCGCGTCGATCGCGTTGACTGTTGCGGCCAGCTCGCAAGTGCGCGCCAGCGATTACGAACTGGCCCGCGACAGTGCAGGCAGCTATTCATTGCGCCGCCTGTCGGACAACCATCTGTTCGGTCCGCCGGAAATCGCAAACCTCACGCCGGCTGCCCTGGCAGCCGGATTCCAGGTGGATGGCATCACGATCCGGTTGGGCAGTGCGGCCGAGCCCGCGGTGGGCGATCGATTCCGGCTGCAGCCCGTTGCCGCCGCCGCCCGCGACATCTCGTTGGCGATGGCTGATCCGCGCGGCCTGGCTGCGGCCTCGCCGATCAGCGCGTCGACCACGGTCGACAACAGCGGTACGCTGTCAATCGATCGGCTGAATGTGCTGGCACCGGTCAGCACGCCGGTCACCGACGTGCTGCTGCGCTTTGATCGCGATCCAGTTACGCAGGCCACCACCTACACCTACAGCACCGACGGCGGGGCGACGTTCTCGGCCGCGCCGCAGACCTTGCTGCCGAATCAGCCGATCACCTTCCCGGTCGGGTCGAGCAGTCCGCAATGGAGTCTGGGCGTGCAGGGCAGCCCGGCGCCTGGCGATACGGTGCTGATTCGGCAGACTGTCACGCCATCCAACAACAACGGAAATGCCAATGCGATGCTCGGGCTGCGCGACGCGGTGATGGTTGGTGCCGAGGTCGACAACCAGACCGGTGCGCTCACTTACGGCGGCAGCAGCTTCAACGATGCCTATGCCGGCATGTTGTCCGATTTCGGTGTGCGCGTGCAGACCGCCAAGGCGGTGGCGCGCCAATCGTCTGTGGTCGCCGAATCGGCCAAGACCATTGCGTCGAATACCTCGGGAGTCAATCTGGACGAAGAGGCGGCACGCATGATCCAGTTCCAGCAGACCTATCAGGCCGCGGCCAAGATGCTGCAGGTTGCGCAGGCCTTGTTCGATTCGATGTTGCAGGCGACATCGAGATAAGCATTGATCGATTTCGACAGCCATGATCCCGGGATAGGAAGGTAAGCGATGAGAGTGAGTACTGCCAACAGCTACGACATCGGGGTCAACGCCTTGCAACGTCGGCAGAGCGAGCTGGCCGAGGCGCAGACCAAACTGACGACCGGCAAGCGTGTCAATCGCGCCAGCGACGATCCGGTGGCTGCAGCGCGCGCCGAACGCGCGCTGGCCGGCGCCTCGCGGGTATCAGCTGACGAGCGCAGCGTCGAGGCCAGCAAATCGATCATGGTGCAGACCGAGAGCGCGCTCGGCGATGCGGGTGAACTGCTGCAGCAGGCCCGAGAAATCCTGGTGTCGGCCGGCAATGCCAGTTATGGCGTACCTGAGCGCAAGAACATGGCTGAGCAACTCAAGCAGATCCGCGACCAGTTGTTGAAGATATCGAACCGCTCGGACGGCGCCGGCACCTACCTGTTCGGTGGTCAGGCCGCGAGCGAGAAGCCGTTTGTCGATACCCGCTCGCAGGCCGGCTCGGTGCTCGAGCAGACCGGGGTTAGTTATGTCGGGGCGGCGGGCAGTTCGACGACGGATGCCGGCACCAATCTGCCGTTGGCACTTGACGGGTCTGCCATCTGGACCAGCACGCGCACCGGCAACGGTGTCTTCGAAGCCCGCGCTGTCAGCGCCAGCCCTGGTGCGTGGATCGAGCCGGGGCAGGTTGTCGATCCGTCGGCACTGACCGGCAACAGTTATGCGCTGGTATTCAACGCGGCGACCCAGGCATTCGACGTCACCAATACCAGTACTGCAACGGTGCTGGCATCGCAGCCCTACGCGGCGGGCAATTCATTCCAGGTGGACGGCATGTCGCTGACGATCAATGGCACGCCGAACGATGGTGAATCGTTCCAGATCGTTCCGTCGGTGGCACGGCTCAATGTCTTCGGCAGCCTGGACAAGGCGATTGCCGATCTGCAATCCGGTCTGGGCAGCGCGGCGATGTCGCAGTCGGTCAGCGACAACCTGCGCAACATGGACTCGGTGATGGGCAGTCTGCAATCAGCTCGGGCCCGCAGCGGTGAGGCGTTGTCGAGAATCGACAACGCATCGAATCAGCTCGCGTCGGAAAAGCTCTACCACCAGACAGAGCTGGCCGGCGCCACCGATCTGGACATGATCGCGGCGCTTTCCGAGTTCGACAACAAGCAAACCGGCTACGATGCAGCGTTGAAGTCTTATTCGATGGTTCAGCGCATGTCGCTGTTCCAGTACATCAGCGCCTGAACCCGCCGACGGCACCTGCGCTGCTGCCGCGGCGGCGTGCCGGGTAGAGAGGAAAGCAGCCGTGTTCGACATTGCCATCCTCGGTCAGGTGGCCCTGGGTTATTCGCCATTCATCGATCGCAATCGCAGCGTCAAGGCCACCCGTCTGACGGTTTTCGCGCTGCGGCAGGGTGTCGATCTCGATGCAGCCGAACTGCTGAATGCGGTGGCCGGCGTCTGGCCGGCCGGCGGCGCCCGCGTGTCGCTGAACGTCACCTCCGAAAGCCTGCTGCGCGATTTGCTCGGATCGAATCTGCCAACCAATGTGATGGTCGAGGTGCCGGCCTTCATGGCGGTCGACGAGCGCAATGTCGATTCGATCAGGCAATTGCACCGCCAAGGCGTCGAGCTGCTGATCAAGGGGCGACCGTTGTCAGAACTGCCGCGCGCCATCCTGCCCTGCTTCAAATATTCGATCATCGACCTCAGCGACGATCGCCGGATCATCGATCGCCGCGAGCCGCCATCGGGGGTTGTGCGCAGCATCGCGCACGTGCAGTCCGGCGTTCGCACCATGGTCGATATGGAGGCGAGCTTTCGCCGCGGCGCCTCAGCGGTGCTCGGTTGGCCGTTCGACGATCTCGGCGGCGAGCAGCCTGATGAAGCCGGACGCAGCGCGGTTCACCCGGCGCTGCAGGTGATTGTCGACTTGATCAACCAGGTCGATCGCGGCGAGGACATCGAGCGGCTGGAGCAGTCGCTCAAGCGCGACCCCTCGCTGGCTTACAAACTGATGCGCTATATCAACTCGGCAGCATTCGGTTTCCAGGTCGAGATCGGCTCGTTTCGCCATGCCATCATGCTGCTCGGATACCAGCGCCTGAAGCGCTGGCTGGCGCTGCTGCTGGCCACTGCGAGCAAGAATGCCGACATGCAGCCGGTGATGTTTGCCGCCGTGCGCCGCGGCATGCTGATGGAAGAATTGACGCGCGCGTCTTCTGAAGAATCGATGCGTGACGAGATCTTCATCTGCGGCGTGTTCTCGCTCCTCGACTGCATGTTTCGTCAGCCGTTTGCCGAATTGCTTCAGTCGATTCCGGTTGCCGATCGGGTGCGCCAGGCGCTGGTCGACGGCAGCGGGCCGTACATGCCGTATCTCGAGCTGGTGCGAGCGATCGAGTCTGAATCGCGCAGCGACTATCTGCTGGCTGCCGAAGGCCTGATGTTGGGCGAGACCGAGATCAATCGCGCCGTGCTGCGCTCGCTCAGCACTGCTGCACAGCTGGGCTGATGTCCGACTCTCGCAAGCTCGCTGCGCCGGCTGATGCCGCGCTCAATGGCGCCGTCGTCAACGAGCTGATCCGCCTGCAATGGCAATCGCCGTTTCCGGTGTGTCTGACGGACCGGGCGTTCCGGCTGATCGATGTCAACCCGGCGTACCTGAGCCTGCTGGGTTATTCGCGTGATCAGTTGGTTGGCCGAGACCCGATCAACTTGCAGCCAAAAGAAGACCACGTGCAGATTCTGGCGGCGCGCAAGCGGCAAGTCGAGGAGGCGGCCTCAGGGGCCGAGCCGCTGCTGTCGGAGCAGCGGATGCTCGATTCCCAGGGCCGCGAGCGCTGGGTTCGCGCGTCATGCCGCGCCCTGCGCGACGCTCTTGGCGACGTGTTCTATCTGACCATGTTTCAGGATACGACGGCCGAACATGTCGCGCGCCAGCGTGCCGACCGTTCGGCGCGCGAACTCGACGACTGGTTCGTCCTCAGTCCGTTCGGCATGGTGCTCTACGACCAGGTCGGGCTGCTCGTCAGAACCAATCCGGCTTTCGAGAGCCTGATCGGTCCGTTGCCGATGATGCTCGACGAAGCACCGGCCAGCCTGCAGCATCTGCTGGCATGGGACGACACGGCGCGTCGCGCCCCCGACCAGCGGCAGATGCCGATGCTGCAGCCCGGTGGACCACCGCTCGTGTCGCAGGGCTGGCTGGCGCTGGCCGACGGCAGCCAGCGCCATTTGCGCGCGACGGTGCGCTCGTACCGCACCTTCGAAGGTGAGCAACGCTACATGGCTGTGGTCGAGGACCGCAGTGCCGAGGAGGAGCGTGATCTCGCGCAGGTTCAGATCGGTGCGCTGATGGATACCGCCGGTGTCGGTCTGGCGACGTTCCAGGAGTCGTCGGGTTGGGTGCGGCAGCGCATTGGCGCCAGCGCTTCTGCTTCTTCCAGCGCAGGTGCTGCCTCTGGCGCGGCGCAGGCCAAACCGATCTCGGCTGCGTTGCAGTCGATCAGTCGCGACATCGTGTTGCCCGAATCGTTGTCCGAATACGAGCGCCTGCAACATGCGCTGCGCCATGCCCAGCAAGCCGAGGTCCGCTATGCGATTCGACACCCAGAACTCGGCAGCCGCTGGCTGCTGACGCGGGTCGAACCGGCGACGCTTGCATCGGGCAAACGCACGACGTCGGTCGTCACGCTTGATATCACCGAGCAGCAATTGACGCAGGCGCGCAGCGAGCAACTGCTGCGCGAAGTCAGCACCATTCTGGAGAGCAGCGCGGCCGGCATTGCCTACGTTCGTGGTGCTGTGCTGGTGCGCTGCAACCGCCGCTTCGAGGCGATGCTCGGCCTTCGGCGCGGCCGCATCGCCGGCAGCACGGTGCATGAGATATTCGCCCGCCAGCCGCAGGCGCGCCGGGTGCTCGGCGACGCGATGACGGCGTTGACCGCAGGCAAGCGGTTCGAGACTGAAATCGAGGTTGCACCCGAGCGCCCGACGCGCGCCGGCAAGTGGTATGCGCTGTCGGTTCGCCGCACCGGCTCGCCGGGCGACCAGATCGAGGTGATTGCGGTGTTATCGGACATCACCCGGCTGAAGATCCAGCAGGCCGAACTCGAACGCCTGGCTCGGGACCGAGAGCTGATGTTCAGCCTGTCGGAAGTCGGCATCGCATTTGTGCGGCAGGGCTGCATCCAGCGCGCCAACGAGGCGCTGGCGCAGCTCGCCGGACGCAGCGTCGAGGAACTGTTGCTGTCGCCGCTGTCGATCCTGTTCAGCGACAGCGCGGCTTACGAGCGCCAGTGGGCAGTCGAGGAGGCGGCCTTGCGCCAGCAGGGGCGATGGGTCGGCGAGCGCCAGATCCGGCGGGTCGACGGCCGCTTGATCTGGGTGCAGGTGAGTCTGCGCCTGGTGCGCGAAGGGGATGCGGCGGCCGGCATGATCGCGGCTTACGTCAATGTCGACGACCGCCACCGTGCCGAACAGGTGGTTGCCCTGCAGGCCGAACGCACTCGCGCCATTCTCGATTCGGTGCTGGTGGGCATTGTCACAGTGGGTCCGCGCGGCATCGAGTGGATGAACCGGTCGGCACGCCGGATGTTTGGTGGCGATCTGGTCGATTTCCTGAACCAGTCGATCGCCACGGTCGCGACGCCCGATCCCGAACACCCGTTTCGCCAGACCCACTACCTGAATGAGCTGGTCGAAGGCGAGGCGGAAACCTTCGAATGTCAGGTCAAGGCCCGTGACGGCAGGCAGTTCTGGGTGGTCGGCAACGTGGTGGCAACCGGTCGGGACGCCACGGGCCGGCAGTTGACCTACGCGCTGCTTGACGTCGAGCGCCGCCGCTTGGCCGAGGCGCGGATGTCGCACGCCCAGGCATCGCTGCAGCGGTTGATCGAGGCCGCGCCACTGGCGATCAGCCTGCTCGACGCGCGTAGCCTGAAGGTCTTGCAGGTCAACCAGACGGCCGCGCAGAGCGTCGGCCGCGTTCCGGCCGATCTGGTCGGGCTGGCTCCGGAAGAGATCTTTCCTCCCGCGTTGGCCGTGCAGCGGCGCTCTGACATGGTCGATGCGCTGGCCTCCGCCGAGGTCACGCAACGCGAATACCGCTACGAGCACGGCGAAGATTCGCGGATCTGGGATGCCCGCTATCTGCCGTTGGCAACCGTTGTCGGACAAGCCCCCACTCAGTTGCTGCTGGTGGCAACCGACGTCACCGAACAGCGCGCTGCGCAGCAGGCCAAGCTCGATGCCGCGATCAGCCAGCGCGAGATGCTGGTGAAGGAGGTGCACCACCGGATCAAGAATAACCTGCAAGGGGTTGCCGGTCTGTTGCAACAGATCGCACAGCGCAAGCCCGAGGTTGCGCCTGCAATCGCCGAAGTGGTGGCCCAGGTGCAGGCAATCGCGCAGGTTTACGGCCTGCAGGTCGGAGTCAGTGGTCCGTTGCGCCTGAAGGCCCTTGTCGAATCGATCACCGCGTCGGTCCAGCGCACCTTCGGCTGCAAGATGAATCTGGTCTTCGCCGGATCGTCGTCCGGCGCCTGGGTCTTGCCAGAGGCCGAGTCGATTCCGGTGGCGTTGACCATCAACGAATTGCTCACCAATGCCGTGAAACACAGTGCCGGGCTGGCCGGTGTGGATTGCAGGCTCGAAGTCGCCGATTCGGAAGTCAAGATCGTCATTGCCAACCTGGGGCGGCTGCCGGATGGCTTTCAGCTGAGCCGGTTTCCAGGTGGCGTGTCCGGTCTCGGTCTGGTTCGGGCTCTGCTGCCGCGGCGCAGCGCGGTTTTCACGCTCGAGCAGCAAGGTGACGAGGTGATCGCCACCGTGACGCTGGTACCACCCGGCGTGACGCGACTGGACAACCTGTGAGCAGATCACACGGCCTGCCAATTGCGAAGTTGCCGGCGGTGCCAAAATAGTCGGTTGCCTGTTCACTGGCAGCGGCGGATTTTGCAACAATGCGTCTGGTTGCCACGCGCAGGCGCCAAACCGGGTGTGACCCGGGGATTGACAGAGGCCGAATGGCAAACAAGGGCAAGATCCTCGTGGTGGACGACGACCGGCTGGTGCTGGCCACGCTGGCCCATGGCCTGTCGCAGGCCGGCTACCAGGTCATCGATACCGACAATGGCGACGATGCCATCTTGCTGGCGCGCGAGCACAAGCCCGATCTGGCGTTGCTCGACATTCGCATGGAAGGCATGAGCGGCTTCGATGTTGCTACCTACCTGCGCGACTATTGCCAGATGCCGTTCATGTTCCTGTCGGCCTTCTCGGACGAAGCGACTGTCAACAAGGTCAACCAGCTCGGAGCGGTTGCCTACCTCGTCAAGCCGCTCGATATCCAGCAGATTGTTCCTGCGGTGGAGGCTGCGTTTGCGAATCTGGCACGCGCTGCGCGCCGCACTGTTGCGCCCCCCGTTGATCGGCTGGCGGCCAATCACGCTGTCCTGGCGCCTACTGTCGCGATGGCGGTCGGCGTTCTGATGCACCGCTATTCGTTGTCGCGAACCGCCGCCCTGCAGCGGCTGCAGCGAATGGCCGACAGCGATGGCAAACCGGTCGCCGACCAGGCCGAGCGGTTGCTGTGCGCAATCGAGTTGTTGTCAGCGGCCGGCGGCGAGTAAGCCTGCCATCCGGAATGCCCTAAGCCGGCTTGATCGAAAAATGGAATCGCGCCCCGCCGTTGACTTCTGAATCGGCCCATATTTCGCCGCCATGGCGACGCACGATGCGCCGCACTGACGCGAGGCCGACACCGGTGCCCGGGTAGTCGTTGGCACTGTGCAGGCGCTGGAAGACGCCGAACAGGCGATCGGCAAAACGCATGTCGAAGCCGGCGCCGTTGTCGCACACGCTGAAGGTCTGCGGACTGCTTTCATCGCGACAGAAAACGACCTCCGCCAGCGCCGTCTTGCTGGTGTATTTCCAGGCGTTGCCGAGCAGGTTCTCGATCACCATGCGCAGCAGCACCGGGTCGCCGACCACCGTCATGTCATCGTCGATGCGCAGACTGACTTCGCGATCGGGCCATTGCCGCCGCAACTCCTCGGCCACGAAGACGGCCAGTTGCGACAGATTGACCGGCTGGCGCGCCAGCGGCTGACTCGACAGCTGCGACAAGGCCAGCATGGCGTCGATCATGCTGTTCATGCGGGCCGCTGCGCCAAGCACCCGGTCGAGGTGATCGTTGCCGATTCGGTCGAGCGCGCGCCCGTAGTCTTCTTTCAGGATCTTGGTGAATCCCTCGACCACGCGAATGGGTGCGCGCAGATCGTGTGAGACCGTGTAGCTGAACGATTCATGCTCCTGTGCGATGCTGATATCGGTGGGTGGCAATCCGGCTGCGCTGGCAGCGGACGCGGCCGAGGCTGACAGCCCGGTTGGCGCGTCATCGCTGCGGCCGAGCACCGGTCGCCGGTCGAGTTCTTCGCGCAGTGCCTTCTCGCGGCGCAGCAACATCAGGCACACCGCGGCAATCGCCAACGTCACCAGCAGCAACAAGACCATCATGCCCGGCCAGATCCAGTGCAGGGGCGCGGGTGGCAGGTCGCCGATCGGCTGCGCGTGCACCGTTCGACACGCAATCAGTGCACCGATGCCGATCGATCGAGCCGACGCGGCAACTTGAACCGCGACGCGGTCGCGCGGCGTTTGCACGCCAGTCGGAGGAAGCGCCGAGCCGTTTGACATTCGACTCATTGTATGGAGGCTCACCGCTCTCGCGCTGGCGGTCGCGCAGCTGACGGCCCGCTTTTGGAGGGCGACTGGGTGCTGGTCGGCCGGGTGCCGCAAGGCCCCAGGCTCAAGTTTTCACCCGGTTGAACCGACAATCAGGGTGTTCGAACAAGGCGGCCAAGATGATCCATGCACCCTCCCTTTGCGGGAAAGGTCCCCGTTTGCAAATCAATCGCGCAGATTTTTCGAATCTGCGCAGCATTGATGGTGCGCAATTGTCGGAGCCGCCATGCTGACCTGGCGGCGGGTCGTTTGCATGCCGGTCGGTAGCGCCGACAGCGCGGGTGGGGGTGCGTCCTTGTCCGCCGAAGATACGGGCAAACCAGCGCTGCTCGACCCTGGTGCGCTGGCTCGACTGCGTGAACTCGATCCTCAAGGCAAGGCAAAACTGTTCGAGCGGGTGGTGCAGGCGTTCAATACGTCGACCACCCGGATGCTGCCGCAATTGATCGCCGCCGGGCAGGCCGGCGACCTGAATGGTGTCCGTCACGTCGCGCATACGCTCAAATCATCCTCTGCCAGCCTCGGCGCAACCCTGCTGTCTCAGATGTGTGCCGATCTGGAGCACCAAATGCGTGCCGGAATCGAGCGGGATGTCGAACTGCAGATCGATCGAATTGCCGCCGAGATCGGGGTCGTGATAAAAGCATTGAAAGTCATGACGGAACCAGCGGAATGAACAACAGCGCAGAGTGGGTCGACGAGGATGGTCTCGCCCAGCCCAAGGTGCTGCTCGTCGACGACGACGAGGTCAATCTGCTGTTGACGTCGCAGGCGCTTCGCGAGCACGGTTTCGCCGTCACCGAGACCACCAGCGGCGAGAAAGCGCTGCAATTGCTAGGTCGCGTGCATCCCGATGTTGCCGTGCTCGATGCGGTGATGCCTGGCATCGACGGCTTCGAGGCGTGTTACTCGCTGCGCCAGATGGCTGGTTTCGAGTCGTTGCCGGTGCTGATGCTGACTGGCCTTGACGACGAAGCGTCGATCAATCGCGCCTACGAAGCGGGCGCCACCGATTTTTTCGTCAAGTCCAATCAATGGAGTCTGCTGGCCGGCCGGCTGCGCTATCTGCTTCGTTCGTCGCGGACCCGACTCGAGCTGGAACGCAGCAAATCGAAGCTGGCGCGCGCCCAGGATCTCGCGCGCATGGGCAGCCTCGACTGGCGGCGCAGCCAGCGCAACCTGATTTTTTCGACCGAGGGCCTGCGCGTGCTCGGTTTCGCGCCGGACGAGATGCTGAGCTTTCGAAAGCTGCTGCGAATGTTGTCGGTCGAGGATCGCGGCGGCCTGTTGAGCGTGCTGCACGAGGCTTTTCGCCACAATTCGGTGATCGCGACCGATGTTCCGATCACGCTCGATGGCGGGCGTCTGCGCATCATCCACACCGAGGCGGAGCCGGAATTCAATGAACACGGCAGCCTGGTCGGCTACACCGGCATCGTGCAGGACGTCACCGATCGGCGCATGGCCGAAGACAAGATCCGCCACCTGGCGAATTTCGATGCACTGACCGGTCTGCCGAATCGGCGCCAGCTGATCTGGCGCGCCGAGCGCGCGCTCGAACACGCGCGGCGCCTCGGCCACCAGGTCGGGTTGCTGCTGATCGATCTGGATCGTTTCAAGGTCATCAACGACACCTTGGGTCATGGTGCGGGCGATGACCTGCTGATGGAAGTGGCGCGTCGGCTGCGCTCCTGCGTGCGTCACTCCGACCAGGTGATGGAGAGCTCTCTGGAAAGCATGGCGTCGCGCTCGCATCGCACGCTGGAGGCTGTCGGCCGGCTCGGCGGCGACGAATTTGTCGCGTTGCTGCCCGAGGTGGCTGACGAGCTCGATGCCGAACGGGTCGCTGCCCGTGTGCTCGACCTGATGCGCGAACCGATCTTCGTCGGCGGGCAGGAATGTTTCGTCACTGCCAGCGTCGGCATCGCGCTGTTTCCGCGCGACGGCGACACCGTGGCCGATCTGATCCGCAACTCGGACATGGCGATGTATTCGGTCAAGTCCCAGGGCCGCAACAACATGTCGTTGTACCGGCCCGCGCTGGCCGGGAAGGGTCGCGAGAAGATCGAACTCGAGAGCGCACTGCACAAGGCGATCGAGCGCAACGAACTGGTGCTGCATTACCAGCCCAAGATCGACGTGCGCGCTGCGCGCATGGTCGGCTGCGAGGCGCTGATGCGCTGGCAGCGCGGCTCGGTTCTGGTGCCGCCGGGCGACTTCATCCCGCTGGCCGAGGAAACCGGCCTGATCATTCCGATGAGCGAATGGGCGATCCGCGAGGCCGCGCGCCAGGTTCGGCTGTGGCGCGACAGCTTCGGCTTTTCCGATTCGATCGCGGTCAACTTGCCGAATCGACTGTTCGAGCGCACTGATCTGGTCGAGCAGATTCATCAGGCGGTCACTCACTACGGCGTTCCGCACGAGTCGATCAACCTGGAAATCACCGAAAACAGCCTGATGCGCGATCTGCAGAACGTGATGCCGTCGCTACATCGCCTGAACGAGATCGGCGTCGAAATTTCGATCGACGATTTCGGCACCGGCTATTCGTCGCTGGCCTATCTGACGACCTTGCCGATCAGCGAACTGAAGATCGACCGCGGCTTCGTCAAGGATCTAGGCATGACGCCGCAGAGCTCGGCAGTGGTGACCGCCATCATCGCGCTCGGCCGCTCGCTGGGTCTGCGCGTGGTGGCCGAAGGGGTCGAGAATCTGCGCCAGATGGAGGTACTGCATCGGCTCGGCTGCACCCTGATGCAGGGCTTCCTGTTCAGCCGCCCCCAGTTGCCCGACGCGATCGAGGCCTGGCTGAAGCAGACCGTGTTGCCCAGGAAGGCGCCATGGATCCCGCCATCAGGCTACGGCAACGATCCGGTCCGGATGGGTGGTGGTGAAGTGATGGCGGCTCGGATAGCTCCCGGCCGTTGACCGCGCCGCCAAGGCCGGGAACCAGACTGCGGGCGTACAAGGTGTCTCAACTCTTGACCTGAACATACTTGATTCGTATCGTGTCCAGATAAATCAAGGCATGGACAGCGGTCGGCTACTGGTCCTAGGCTTGCGACCCATCGGCGCCCGCCCCGTGTGGCCGGCGCCAGTGAATGCACAATCGCGACCAATCGACCGGAGAAACCAAGATGACCCCCACGCTGCTTGAACGGCCCGCCCGCACTAACCTGGACGTGCGACCCTTGACCGGCACATGTGGCGCGGAGATTGCCGGGTTGGACTTGGCCGCGGGTATTGACGATTCGACGGTGCAGGAAATCCGCCGGCTGCTCGCCGAGCGGGGCGTGCTGTTCTTCAGGGATCAGACCTTGACCCCCGAAAGCCAGAAGCGCTTCGCGTCACTTTTCGGCCCACTGGTGTCCAACCCGGTCTACGACCATGCGCCGGGGCATCCGGAGGTGATGCCGGTCGTCAAGGAGGCCACCGACCGCTACAACATCGGCGATACCTGGCATACCGACATGTCCTACATGGAGGAGCCCCCGCTGGGCTCGATTCTCTATGCGCGTGAGGTGCCGGCATTTGGCGGTGATACGCTGTGGACCAACATGACGCTGGCCTACGAGACCCTGCCGGAAGCGATGAAGCAGATGCTGGCCGGCCGGCGTGCCTTGCATTCGGACCGTTTTTTGACCGAGCGCCTGCAGGAGCGTAACGCGGGCCGCTCGACCCGTCTGCGCGAAGACCGTGCCGGGCTGGAGCTGCAGGCGCTGCACCCGATGGTGCGGCGCCACGACGAATCAGGCCAGCTGGCACTGTACGTC